>DXIA01000134.1 GCA_019113125.1 Candidatus Pygmaiobacter gallistercoris
ATGATCGCTGCAGTGTGGTTGAGGTCATGGGCCGCAACGCCGGGTATCTGGCGCTGAACACCGGCATTGCGGTCGGTGCGCTGGCGACCCTGATCCCCGAGATTCCGTTCGACATCGATCGGGACATCGTCCAGCGGATGAACGACACCCGCAAGACCGGCAAGCAGCATTTTATCATCATCGTCGCCGAGGGTGTTGGCCGTGCGCATGATTTTGCCGAGATCATCGAGAAGAAGACCGGCATCGAGAGCCGTGCCACCGTGCTCGGTCATGTCCAGCGCGGCGGCAACCCGACGCTGCGGGACCGCGTTGCGGCGAGCCAGATGGGCTATCACGCGGTGCAGCTGCTGCTCGACGGCAAGTTCAACCGGGTGGTCGGTACCAAGAGCGATAAGATCGTCGACTTCGACATCACTGAGGCGCTGAATATGCACAAGTCGATCGATAAGTCCCTCTACGAGATGTCCAAGGTCATCTCGATCTGATCGAAAACAACATTCATCATCAAAACTGTGTGATCCGCATGATCGCACAGTTTTTTTGTCCCGCTGGGGACAGGAAGGGGAAAAGGTATGCTGGAGCAGGTTATCGAAGTGATTCTGCCGGTCCTCATTTCGGCGGCGGAGCTGATTGGTATTTTTGTGGTCACCGTTTCGGTGGCGCGGGCTTTTTGGCACTATCTCTTGATGCTGGTCGGGGTGAAAGGCAAACACTACGCGGTCAAGTTTGAGCTCGCCAACGGCATGGCGACCGGACTGGAGTTTAAGATGGCCGCCGAGATTCTCAAGACGGTTCAGGTGCGCAACCTGAATGAGCTTGCGGTGCTCGGCGCGATCATCCTGCTGCGCGCGCTGCTGAGCTTTATGATCCATATCGAGATGAAGAACGGTCCGGAAGAGGAGAACCCCACCCCGGCAGAGGCAGAGAAAAAATAAAAAAGAGGCGCCCGGGTGCGAAGGCAGAAAAGCCTCGCTCGGGCGTCCGTTTTAATCTCTGGTTCAGTAGTCGAATCGCAGCGTCTCAAAGACCCGCCGGGGGAGAATCGCGCCGGGATTTGCGGTGACTGCGGCGGCGAACCGATTGGCGTTTGTTGCCGCCTGGGTCAGGGTCAGCCCGCGGGCAAGCCCCGCGATCATCGCGCCGATGTGGGAGTCCCCCGCGCCGATGGTGTCCTCCACCTCGACCGCCTGGGTCGGGACCTCCTCCATGCTGTCCCCCTGCGCGCAGAGCACCCCGCGGGCGCCCAGCGTGATGACAACCGGACCGCCGTTGGTAATGCTGCAGAGCACCTTGACCGCCCGGTGCAGATTGTTGCAGCCGGTGATGGTGAGCGCCTCGCTGGCATTTAGATGGACCAGCGGGCTCAGTCGGAACAGCCGCTCGAGCCGCGCCGAGGGAATGCTGCCGATCCGGGGCCCCGGCGCAAAGTAGAGGGAAAATTCTGGGTGCTGCTCGAGGTAGTCGATCAGCAGGTCGCCGCTGGAGCGCTCGACCTCGAGACCGCAGAGATAGACCCCGCCGATCTCGCTGGGATCCAGAGCATCAAACCATTCGCGGCGGAACAGATACTCCGCACCGTAGCGGCAGATGAAGGTTCGCTCGCCATCCGGCTCGACAAAGCAGTAGCAGCAGCCGTTCTCCTCAGCGACCCGCGGCGCTGCGCTGCGGATCTCGGCGGCGGCGAGGCTGTGAAAGACAAAATCGCCGTAGATGCCGGTTCCGACCGGGGAGAAAAGCAGCGCGGGAGAGCCGAACAGCTCCAGCGCGTGGTAGACGTTGTAGGCGCAGCCGCCCAGTGAGAGGGATTGCTCGTCGATGTCGAGATCCTCGCCGGTGCGGGGGAGATGACTGACCCGGACGATAACGTCCGCGACGGTGGAACCGATTACAAGCGTTTTTTTCATCAGCTGACCCATCCTATCTAAAGAGTATTCAAGGAGGAAGACAAGATGCCGTCCCCGTTTGCCCAACGAATTTATGAGGTGGTAAAACAGATCCCGCGCGGAAAGGTGGCGACCTATGGACAGGTTGCCGCACTGGCGGGCAACCCGCGCGGAGCCCGCGGCGTGGGGTTTGCGCTCCATCACAATCCACAGCCGGGGATCATCCCTTGTCACCGGGTGATCTTCCGCGATGGTTCCCTCTGCACCGGCTTTGCCTTTGGCGGGCCCGAGGTGCAGCGACGGCTGCTCGAGCAGGAAGGTGTGTGCTTTCTTCCCGACGGCAGGGTCGACCTGTCTCGGTTTGGCTGGCTCGGAAGGCCGTAAAGTAAAAGAGCATTACAGAATAGCTTAGGAGCATTTGTGAAACAACAGTTTCATTTTACCATAAAATCCGGAAAAATCGAGACTTTGGCGGGAAAGAACCGAAAAAAGCGAAAAAAGGACGGCGGGCTGCCACGCGGCATCCTGCTGTCCCTTTGTTTTATGCGTTGGCAAGCTTTGCGAGGAAACGGTCCCGCAGCACCGAGACCCGGGTGTGCACCCCGGCGCCGATCGGTCCCTTCTCGTCGAATGCCTCGACCCGGAAGGTGAAGACCCGGTCGGTTTGTTCGGTCAGGGTTGCCCGGGCGGTGACGACCGCGCCGACTCCACAGGCGCGGTCGTGGGTGACCTCCATCCGGGTGCCGACGGTGGTGCAGCCCTCCGGCACCAGCTGCGCGGCACACCGCATTGCGGCGTTCTCCATCAGCGCGATCATCGCCGGGGTCGCGAGGACCGGCAGGTCACCGCTGCCCATCGCCTTTGCTGTTTGTTCCTCACGGACGGTCATGCTCGATTCGAGATACTCCATCTTGTCCACTCCTTGGTTCAGACCGCGGCCTTTTTGGCGGGAAGGTTCTGGACGAGAAGAATCTCCTCCCCCTGCAGCACGGCCTGCAGTTTTCTGCACCGCTTTATTTTACCACTGAGCAGGTAATCGGACAAGGGTAGTTCGAGTTTTTGTTCCACCGCCCGGCGGATCCCCCGCGCTCCGGCGGAGGAACTGCCGCCGACCGACGCGAGGTATCGGATGACCTCAGGCTGCACGGTGAGCTCGAGCCGCAGCTTTTTTGCCCGCCGGCAGAGCTCTTCCACCCGCAATGCGGCGATTTGGTCCATCTGCTCTTTGCCCAGGGGGGAGAAGACGACGATCTCGTCGAGCCGGCCGAGCAGTTCGGCCCGAAAACTGTCCCGCGCCTGCCGGAGGACGGCGCGGCGGACCGCCTCGGGGTCGGAGCCGATCTCGCCGAATCCGAGATGGGTCTTGGAGAACTGGCCGGCCCCGAGGTTGCCGGTCAGGATGACGATGGCGCTGCCGAAATCCACCCTGCGCCCGCCGCTCTCGGTCAGACAGCCCTCCTCCAGGATCTGGAGCAGGATGTTATTGATGTCGGGATGTGCTTTCTCGATCTCATCGAAGACGACGACGCTGTACGGCCGTTCCCGGATCGCCTTGGTCAGCTGGCCGCCCTCCTCATATCCGACATATCCCGGAGGTGCGCCGATCAGCCGGGCGACCGACTGCTTTTCCATATATTCGCTCATGTCGTACCGCAGCAGCGCTTTTTCGCTGCCAAACACCTCTTTGGCTAGCGCGCGGCAGAGTTCGGTTTTTCCCACACCGGTCGGCCCGAGGAACAGAAAGGAGCCGGCGGGCCGGTTTTCTGCCGCGAGACCTGATCGGGCGCGGCGAATGGCGGCCGCAACCGCCCGGATCGCCGGTTCCTGACCGATCACCCTGCCGGAGAGCCGATGCTCGAGATCCGCCATCTGGTGCTGCTGTTCCCGATTCAGCTCGCCGACCGGAATGCCGGTCGCGCGGGAGAGCACGGCGGCGACCTCCCGCCGGCCGAGAACCGCATTGGATCCGGTGCCACAGACCCGCATCCGGGCTGCGGCCTCATCGATCAGGTCGATCGCCTTGTCCGGCAGCTTTTTCTGCGGCAGATACCGGACCGACAGGTCGACCGCCGCGGCAAAGGCGGCATCGCTGATCCGGATCTGGTGAAAGGACTCGTACCGCTCCCGCAGCCCGGCAAGGATCCTGAGGGTGGCCTCCCGGTCTGGTTCCTCCACCCGGATGGTCTCAAACCGGCGCTCGAGCGCCGAGTCCTTTTCGATAAAGCGGTGGTATTCCTCCATCGTGGTTGCACCGATCAGCCGCAGCTGCCCGCGGGCGAGGGAGGGTTTAAGAATGCTCGCCGCATCGACTGCTCCCTCAGCAGCGCCGGCCCCAATGATCGAGTGCAGCTCGTCGATGAAGAGAATGCAGTTGCCGTCGTTGGAAACCTCTTCGAGCAGACTCTTGAGCCGCTCCTCAAAATCGCCGCGGTATTTGGTGCCGGCGACCAGGCTCGCGAGATCCAGGCTGATCAGCCGGCGCCGGGTCAGCGCCGGGGGAACCTGCCCCCCGGCGATTGCGAGCGCCAGTCCCTCGACAATCGCAGTTTTACCAACCCCCGCCTCGCCGACCAGACAGGGGTTGTTCTTTCTGCGCCGGCAGAGGATCTCCATCAGCCGGGCGGTCTCTTCTTCCCGCCCGAGACAGGGGTCCAGCCGCCCCTCGGCGGCAAGCCTTGTCAGATCGCGGCCGTACCGCTCCAGCCCCTTGCCGCCGCTGCGGGAGACTCCGCCCGAGAGTGCGCGGGGGGTGAGACCGGGAATCGGTTTTGGCAGAAAGGAGAGCTCACAGCTCTGGCAGACTGCGCGAAGATCGACGCCGAGCGCGCGGGCGAATTTTGAAGAGGTATACTGATCGCTTGAGAAGAGAGCGGTGAGCAGGTGCTCGGCACGGGTACAGCTCTCCCCGAGCCAGTGGGTTTTGAGGGCGGCTTTTTCGAGCACCTGCATCGCGTTGCCGCTGAAATCACGGGGAGAAAGACGGGTCGGCAGCCCAACACCGACTGCGCCGATCAGAAAATCACGGTAGGAGGAGAGGCTCAGCCCCTGTTCCGACAGCGCGCCCGCGGCGCGGCTGGTCCCCTCCATTAGAATGCCGCCGAGCAGATGCTCGGTGCCGATATACAGATGTCCCAGTTCCCGCGCGAGAGCGATCGCCCCGTTGCAGCACCGGTTTGCAGTCTCGCCGAACCCCTTGAAATAGATCATTTCAATCTGCCCCTTTGCACAAGATTCCGACGGTATCGGCAGGCTGCCGACACCGCTTTTGAGTATGGGGTAGCAGAGACAAAAATATGCCGGCTGGAGAAAAGTGGCGCGCGGTTTACAAATTGCCCAAAAGATGCTATAATATTTTTCGCTTTTTTACAGGGTCGTTCCCTGACAAACAGGAGAGGAGAGAAGATCATGCCGATTCAGAATGCACTTGCCAGCGCCGGCAATGCCGTCAAGAGCGTGGTTGTTCTGCTGTCCTCGATGACCCCGCTCTTGGAAAACAAGGGGTCGATCCTCCTCGCAGCGGCGCTCAATCTCAAATGGTATCTGGCTTACATCGGCTCCTCGATCGGCTCTTTTTTGCCGGTGCCCTTTCTGCTGCGGGCAGGGGAGCGGGGCATGAATCGGATCCGCCGCTCTCGTTTCGGGGCGAAGGTGCTGCGGCGGGCGGACCACTTTGTGCAGCGTCACCGCAGTTTCTTTGATCATCGGGGCTGTTTCGCCCTCGCATTGATTGTGTCGATTCCCTTTACCGGAATCGGCTGCTGGGCCGGGGTACTGCTCTCCGACCTGCTGGGGCTGGACCGCCGCCGGTCGGCCTGCGCGATCCTGATCGGAATCGTGATTTCCGGTTTCATCACGACCGCTGCGACCTATGGGCTGCTGGTCGGGGTTCGCCAGCTTGCAGCTGTGTGATATGCGAGAAAAGACTGCCGCGTCAGGGGAAAAAATTCTCCCGGCGCGGCAGTTTGTTTTACCGATCAAAACGGGAGAATTTGTGAGAAAATCTGAGAATTTCTCACAAATGTTCCAAAAAATCTAAACTCTGCGCCATTCTTCGGCAAAAATCGAAAAATCTGCGAAAAACTATTGACAAAAGATACCTCTGCCTTTATAGTACATATTGTGTGTTCGCATCTAAGGCATGCGCAGAGATTGTCGCATCGCCGGGAGCCGCCGCAATGGACGGCTCGTCAGAACATGGGCGTTGTATGTACTGCTGTAGCTCCCGGATCCGGGGGTGTAACAAACCTTTTGCGGGGTAGTATAATTGGCGCCTGCCCGACGGTATTTCTGCCGCGGGACCAATACCGCAAAGGGGGATGCAGGATGGAAAATACGATCGTTGGACTGAAAGACATTGTTGTAGACTTTGATGGGGAAACCGTTCTCGATGGACTGTCGCTGGACATCCATGACAAAGAGTTCGTGACCCTGCTCGGGCCGTCCGGCTGCGGCAAGACGACCACGCTGCGGGTGATCGGCGGTTTCATCGAGCCAAAGTCGGGCAATGTCTTTTTTGATGGCAAAGACATCACGAGACTGCCGGCCTATAAGCGGCAGGTCAACACGGTGTTCCAGAAGTATGCGCTGTTTCCGCATCTGAATGTCTACGAGAACGTGGCGTTTGGCCTGCGGCTGCGCAAGGTTGAGGAGAAGGAACTCAAGACCCGGGTGCTCGAGATGCTCGAACTGGTTGGACTGCGCGGCTTTGAGCGGCGGGATCCGACCACCCTTTCGGGCGGTCAGCAGCAGCGGGTCGCGATTGCCAGAGCGCTGGTCAACCACCCCAGAGTGCTGCTGCTGGACGAACCGCTGGGCGCGCTCGACCTCAAGCTCCGCAAGGAGATGCAGACCGAGCTCAAGCGGATCCAGAAGAACACCAACATCACCTTTATCTATGTGACCCACGATCAGGAAGAGGCGCTGACCATGAGCGATACCGTTGTGGTCATGCGAGGCGGGCACATCCAGCAGATCGGCACGCCGGTGGATATCTACAACGAGCCGCAGAACGCCTTTGTCGCCGACTTCATCGGGGAGTCGAACATCCTCTCCGGCGTGATGGAGCGGGACTTCTGTGTGGAGTTTGCCGGACGCCAGTTTGCCTGTGTCGACAAGGGCTTTGCCCCGCGCGAGCTGGTTGATGTCGTGGTCCGGCCTGAAGATGTGCAGGTGGTGCCCGCAATTCAGGGCCAGCTGTCCGGTGTGGTCAAGAGCGTCATCTTCAAGGGGGTGCACTACGAGATCCTCGTCGAGCAGGCGGGATTCTTCTGGAAGATCCACTCGACCCAGTCCCAGCAGCCGGGAGAACTCATCGGCATGAATATCGGGCCGGATGAAATCCACATCATGCACAGGATGGGGGAGACGGCGCGATGAAACTGAAATCCAAAATCTGCGCTGCACCGTACCTTGTCTGGATGACGGCGTTTATCGTCGCGCCCCTCTTGATGGTCATCTACTTTGCCTTTACCGACAAGTCAGGGCACTTTACACTGGGGAATGTCTCGGGCCTCGGTCAGTATGCCTCGGTCTTTGTCCGCAGCCTGTTGCTCGCCGCGATCGCGACGGTGATCTGCCTGATCCTCGCCTATCCGCTGAGTTTCATGCTCTCCCGCCTGCGGGTGAACAAGCAGCGGATTATGCTGATGCTGATCATGCTGCCGATGTGGATGAACTTTCTGCTGCGCACCTACGCCTGGATGACCCTGCTGGAAAAGAATGGACTGATCAACAAGTTTCTCGGTCTGTTCGGCATCGGCCCCCTCAATATGATCAACACCCAGGGCGCGGTGGTGCTGGGCATGGTCTACAACTATCTGCCCTATATGATCCTGCCGCTCTACACCATCATGGTCAAGATCGACGACAGCCTGATCGAGGCGGCGGAGGACCTCGGCTCCAACCTGTTCAACAAGGTGACCAAGGTGCTGATTCCACTCTCGATGCCGGGGATCACCACCGGCATTACGATGGTCTTTGTGCCGAGTGTTTCCACCTTTATTATCAGCCGGATGCTGGGCGGCGGCTCGAATATGCTGATCGGTGACCTGATCGAGCTGCAGTTCCTCGGCAACAGCTACAACTACAACCTCGGCAGCGCGATGAGCCTGGTCCTGATGGTGGTGGTGCTGCTCTGCATGGGTCTGACCAATATGCTGGACAGCGAGAACAAGGAAGGAGGGGTGATCTGATGCGTCGGATGGGACTTCTCTCGAAGGTCTATATGGTGCTGATCTTCTCCTTCATGTATGTGCCGATCGCCGTTATGGCGGTCTTCAGTTTCAACGAGTCCAAGAGCCGGTCGAACTTCACCGGTTTCACCCTGAGCTGGTATCGGAACCTGCTGCGGGACGACATGATCCTCAGCGCGCTGGGACTCTCGCTGGTTATCGCCCTTGTCGCATCGATCATCGCGACGGTGCTGGGCACGATGGCGAGCATCGGCATTCATTCGATGAAACGGGGTGCCCGCAACGTCATCATGAACATCAGCTATATGCCGGTCATCAACCCCGAGATCATCACCGGTGTCTCGATGATGCTGCTCTTTGTCGTGGTCAAGAACGCAATGGGGGGCAAGGTGTTCGGCGCGCCGACGCTGCTGATCGCCCACATCACCTTCTGTGTGCCCTATGTGATCTTCAACGTCTCCCCGAAACTGCGCCAGATGGATGTGCGGATGTGGGAGGCGGCGCTGGACCTCGGCTGTACCCCGGTGCAGGCCTTCTTCAAGGTGGTGCTGCCCGAGATCATGCCGGCGGTGCTCTCGAGCTTTCTGATCTGTCTGACCTACTCGATCGACGATTTCATCATCAGCTACTTCACCAGCGGCACGCTGCAGACGCTGCCGATTGCGATCTACAGCATGACCCGCAAGAAGGTCAGCCCGGAGATCAATGCGCTCTCCACCATCATGTTCGTGGTGATTCTGTCGATCATTCTGCTGGTGAATGCGAATGACAGCAGAAAGCAGAAAAAGCTTGCGGCGCGGAGTTCCTCCGCTTTTGCAGAAAAATAAAGAGGATGTTTTAAGAGAGGAGTAAGAAATGAAGAAAAAGGTTGGATGCCTGCTGTCGGCACTGATGATGGCGGTTCTGCTGACCCTGCCTGCACAGGCGGCGGTCGAGGTGCGGGACAACGGCTACGATTGGGAGCGGTTCAAGGGGGAGGACATCACCCTGAACGTCTACAACTGGGGCCTGTATATCTCGGA
>DXIA01000020.1 GCA_019113125.1 Candidatus Pygmaiobacter gallistercoris
CGTCTTGATCATGCCAGGCCGGTGGCAGCCCTGACCGAACAGCGCGGCGTGGGAGTCCCCGAGCACCCCGTGGATCGGGATGGGATGGTCGAAGAATCCCATCAGGTCGGTCTCGCCGAACAGGCTGTCCGAGCCGCAGACCTCGGCGAGGCAGTCGACCGGGATGTCGAACCAGCCGCAGACCTCCTCGTCCCAGTGAAGCGTCGAGATGTTGAACAGCTGGGTTCGGGAGGCGTTGGAGTAGTCGGTTTTAAAACTGGCCCCACCGGTGAGCCGGTAGACCAGCCAGCTGTCGATGGTGCCGCAGCAGAGCGCGCCCTCCCGCGCCCGCTGCTGGACGCCAGAGCAGTTGCGGAGCACCCAGGCGATCTTCGCCGCCGAGAAGTAGGGGGAGAGGTTGAGGCCGGTGGCCCGCTTGATCTGGTCGGCGTGACCGGCTTGCTCGATCTCAGCGCAGATCTGGGCGCCGCGGGCGCACTGCCAGACGATCGCATTGTAGACCGGCTTGCCGCTGGCGCGATCCCAGACGGCGGCGGTCTCCCGCTGGTTGCTGATGCCGATGCCGACAACCTCGCTCTTGTCGATGCCGCTTTGCTCGATGACCATCTTCGCGACCTCGACGGTATTGTGCAGGATCTCCTCGAGATCGTGCTCCACCCAGCCCTTGTCGTCGATGATCTGGCGGTGGGGCAGATCACAGCGGGCGATGCTGTCCCCCCCCTCATTGAAGAGCAGCGCCTTGGTGCCCTGCGTGCTCTGGTCGATTCCCAGAAGATATCTGCTCATTCCTTCACCAGCTCTTTCCCTTTCCTGGCGATCCCCTCGCCATCCAGCCCGTAGTGGGCGAATACCTGTGCGGAGTTGCCGGCGATGACCGGCTCGTCGGGCAGGGTCAGACAGCGCACCGGCAGCGAGATTCCTTCTTCACAGAGGATCTGACAGACCATCGAACCCAGGCCGCCGGCCCGGACATGCTCCTCGACGGTCAGCAGCGCCCCAACCGAGCGGGCGGTTTCAAGGACCTGCGCGCGGTCGATCGGTTTCAAGCAGTACATATCCACCACCCGGCAGGAGATCCCCTGCTCGCCGAGGATCCGAGCGGCGGCCGCCGCCTGCTGCACCATTTCACCGCAGGCGATGATGCCCAGATCCGTTCCGTCCTGCACCAGCTTGGCGCGGTTGAGTTCGAAGGCGGTGTTCTCATCATAGAGATCCTCCACCGCGCTGCGCCCGACCCGCAGATAGGCCGGCTCGGTATCCTGCAGCAGCTGCTGCACCAGCCAGTAGCTCTGGAACCGGTCGCTGGGCAGATAGACCCGCATGCCGGGCAGCGAGGCGGTGTAGGCGACGTCCTGCGCCGAGTGATGGGACATGCCCAGTGCGCCGTAGCTGATGCCACCCGAGATGCCGATCAGCTTGACGTTGGTGTGGGAGTAGCAGACATCGACCTTCACCTGCTCGATGCTGCGGGTGGTCAGAAAGCAGGCCGGCGAGACGGCGAACGCCTTCTTGCCGCAGCGGGCAAGACCGGCACTGACCCCGACCAGGTCTTGCTCGGCGATGCCGACCTCGACCAGCTGGTCGGGATACTGTTCGATAAATTCCCCGAAGGAGGCCGAGCCCCTCGAGTCGCTGCAGAGCACCACGATGTCCCGGTCGGTCTTCGCGGCCTGCACCAGCGCGTCACAGATCGCCTTTTTGTTCGGCACCTTGTTCTCAGCCATTCTCCTCAAGCCCCCTCTCGCTCAGTTCGGCCATCGCCTGTTCGTATTCCTGCTCGGTGGGGATCCGGTGATGCCAGCCCACCTGGTTCTCCATGAAGGAGACCCCCTTGCCCTTCACCGTGTCGGCGATGAGCAGGGTGGGTTTTCCCTTGGTCTGCGCCGCCTTGGCAAAGGCTGCCCGCAGCTGTGGGATGCTGTTGCCGTCCTCCACCTCGATCACCGACCAGCCGAAACTCGACCAGCGGTCCCCCAGCCCTGCGGTGGACATCACCTGATCGGTGGTGCCGGAGATCTGCAGTCGGTTGCGGTCGACCACTGCGCACAGGTTGTCCAGCTTGTACTGGGCCGCACACATCGCCGCCTCCCAGACCGACCCCTCGGCCAGCTCGCCGTCCCCCATGACGGTGTAGACCCGGTAGTCCCGATGATCCATCTTGCCGGCAATCGCCATGCCGACGCTGACCGCCAGCCCGTGTCCGAGCGAACCGGAGTCCATCTCGATGCCGGGGACCTTGTTGTTCGGGTGGCCGATCAGCCGGGTGCCGCACTGCGAAAAGCTCTCCAGCTCCTTGCTGTCAAAAAATCCCCGGTCCGCCAAAACGGCGTACAGCGCATCCGCGGTGTGCCCCTTGCTCAGGACAAACCGGTCCCGGTCGGGGTCCTCCATCCGATCCGGCGCGACCCGCATCACCTCGTTGTAGAGCAGGGTGAGGATCTCCATGATGCTGAAATCCCCGCCGATGTGTCCGGATTTTGCCCGGTACACCATCTGCAGCGTCTGCCTGCGCAGCGCATAGGCCTTCTTTTCCAGATCCATCTTGTCCTCCCATCTGAGAAACAGATCGCCCAATTCGGGAAAAATTGGGCGACTGTTTCTTCTTCAGCTTTGACCGTTACACAATGTCTTGGCCGGCCGATCAATAGATGGTGAAACCGCCGTCCACCACGAGATCCTCGCCGGTGATCATGTTTGCCTCGTCGCAGGAGAGGAAGAGCACCGCGGCCGCGATCTCGTCGGTCTCAGCAAAGCGGTGGGCGGGGATCTTCTCGATCATATCGGTCTTGACCTTGCCCTGCCATGCCTTCTCGCCCATGTAGGTGTTGACGACGGTGGGGGCCACACCGTTGATGTTAATGCCGTACTCCGCCCACTCCAGCGCGCAGACCTTGATCATTCCGACCAGCGCGGCCTTGCTCATGGTGTAGCCGACATGCTTGTTGATGGCGATGAAGTCCGCCTGCGAGGTGACGCAGACGATCTTGCCGCCCTTGCCCTGCTGGATCATCTGGTTCGCGACCGCCTGGCAGACCCGGAAAACGCCGACCGCGTTGATCGCGATGTGTTTCTCGATGATCCCAATGTCGATGTCGGTGGCGCGGTAGAGATCCACAAAGCCGGGCATCGCGGCGAGGATGTTGACCTCACCAAAGGCCGCGAGCACCTGTTTCATCATCTCGTCGACGCTCTCCTGGCTGGTAACGTCGCACTTGACTCCGATGGTCTGGACGCCGTAGTCCTTCGCGATGGCGGCCGCCACCTCGGGGCAGGTGTCCTTGCAGTCAACGATCGCAACCTTCGCGCCCTTCTTTGCATACATCCGCGCCGTCGCCTCGCCGATGCCGCCTGCGCCGCCAACCACAATCGCCGCTTTGTTCTGCAGGCTAAAGTCGCCCGCCACCGGAGTATAAGGAATGCCTCTCATCTTGATGTACCTCCATTCAAATTGTTTGATTTATTCGGTTGTCCGCCGTCGCGGACAGCTGTCTCACTTGGAACGTTTGACCGACCGCTTTGCCTTGTCGCCCCGCTGACGCTGGATGGCATCCATCGCGACCGCGAAGATCAGGATCAGACCACGGGCGATCTGCTGCCAGTACTCGTTGACCCGAATGATGGTAAAGCCATTGTCAATGACACCGACGATCAGCGCGCCGATGAAGACCGACAGGGTGTTACCCTCACCGCCGCCCGCCGAGATGCCGCCGACGATGCAGGCGGTCAGGCAGTTCATCTGGAACTCCTTGCCGGCCGCCGGCTGACCGGAGTTGACCCGGCTGCCGAGGATGACGCCGCAGATCGCGGTGAAGAAACCGGCGCCGACATAGGCAATCCGCTTGATCCGGCCGCTGTTGATGCCGGACAGCCGAGCGGCCTCTTCATTGCTGCCGCAGGCGTAGAAGGAACGGCCGATGTAGGTGCGGTTGAGGGTGAACCAGTTCGCCACCAGGCAGATCGCCATGATGATGATGGGGATGGGCAGCGGGCCCAGCGAGCCCTGGCCCAGCAGCTTGGCGCTCTCCGGCAGGCCGTAGATCGGCATGCCGCCGTGGCAGATGATGTAGCCCACACCCTCGAGCACCGTCGCGGTGCCCAGCGTCGCGATCATCGGGTTCATCTTGGTGAAGGTGACCAGCGCGCCGTTCATGTAGCCCAGCACACAACCGAACAGGATGGTGATGATGATCGCCGCCCACTGGGGCAGACCCCAGTCGGTCATGCCCAGCGCCCAGACAACCGTCGCGATCGAGCACATGCTGCCGACCGACAGATCCAGTCCGCCGGACACCATGACGAAGGTGACGCCGCAGGCCATGATGCAGAGCATCGAGATCTGACGCAGAACCGACAGGATATTGTCAACCGAGAGAAAGCGCGGATTCATGATGGCGAAGATCACGCACATCAGCAGCAGGACAAGGGGGACGGTCAGTTTTCCCTTCTGCTGGTCCAAATAACTTTTTACCTTTGTCATATCGTCGTCTCCTTAGGATACAAACTCGTGGGACGCCATCTCCAGAATGCGTTCCTGGCTGAATTCGCCGCGTTCGAGGATGCCGGTCTGCCGGCCCTCCGACATCACCAGAATCCGGTCGGCCATCCCGATCAGCTCGGGCATTTCAGAGGAGATCATGATGATCGCGACCCCTTCGGAGGCGAGTCGGTTCATGATGTTGTAGATCTCCTGTTTCGCCCCCACGTCGATGCCGCGGGTGGGCTCATCCATGATCAACAGCTTGCACTCCCGCGCCAGCCATTTGCTGACGACGACCTTCTGCTGGTTGCCGCCGCTCAGGTTCCGCAGCAGCTGATCGAAAGAGGGCGTTTTGATCCGCAGTGCATTCTTGTGCTCCTCCAGGATCTTGTTTTCCTTTTTGAAATCCATGATGCCGAACTTCGACACCAGCCGCAGGATGCTCAGGGTGATGTTCTTGCGGATTGACAGGTTCAGGATCACGCCCTGGGTCTTGCGGTCCTCCGGGACCAGCCCGATGCCGAGTGCAACCGCCTGCTCCGGGTTGTGAATATGAACCTGCTTTCCCATAAACTCGATGGTGCCGCTGTCCGCCTCGTCGGCGCCGAAGATCATCCTGGCCGTCTCGGTGCGGCCTGCGCCGACCAGTCCGGCAAAGCCGAAGATCTCGCCCTTTCGCACCTCAAAGCTGACATTCTCCACCCCGAGTCCGCACAGATCCTTTACCCGCAGGATGACCTCGCCGGGCTGGTTGATCTTCTCGGGATAGGAATCCTTAACCTCCCGGCCCGCCATCAGCGCGATCAGCTCGTGCCGGTCAATGTCCTCGATGTTGCGGGTTTCAATCACCTTGCCGTCCCGGAAGACGGTCACCCGGTCGGCGATGTCGAAGATCTCGCTGAGCCGGTGGGAGACATACAGGATGGTGGTTCCCGCCTTTTTCAGCTTGTCAACCAGCTTGAAGAGGATTTCGGTCTCCTTCTCGGTCAGGGCCGCGGTCGGCTCATCGAGGATCAGGATCTTGGGGTCCTTCGAGACGCTCTTTGCGATCTCGACCAGCTGGCAGTAGGCGGTGGAGAGATCCTTCACCTTGGTGCGCGGGTCAATGTCGGCCTCAAGGGTCTCAAAGAGCTCTCGGGTCTTCTGTTTCATCTGGGCGAAATCGGGGGATACCTTTCCGCCGGGATACATGCCCAGATAGATGTTCTCGTAGACCGGCAGGTTCGGCACCAGGTTGAACTCCTGGTAGACCACCTCGATCCCGAGCTCCCGGGAGAGCACCGGAGTCATCTGGTCATAGTCCTTGCCGAAGACACAGATCTTTCCGCCGTCGGGCGAAATCGCGCCGGAGATCAGTTTCATCATTGTCGACTTGCCTGCGCCATTCTCGCCGCAGATCGCGTGAACCTCGCCTTTTCTGATATTGACTGAGATGTCGTCCAGCGCCAGAACGCCGGGATATCGTTTGGTGATGTTTTTCAGTTGGAGTGCATACTCTTCCAAAACATCTCCTCCTTTCACGCTCCCGCCGTCTGGGGCAAGAGCCATGGCCTTATGGTCTTAATTTTGCCGATGGCGGAATCCTCCGCCATCGGCAGGCTTGTTGTCTTTGTGTCAGGACACGCTGGCGATCGCCTCGTCGACGTTGTCGATGGTGACGGTCGAGATCGGCCAGTAAACGGTGTCGCCCTGTCCGTCGTCTTCGCCCTTGAGCTTGGCGATGATACCGTCGCTCATCAGGGTGCCCAGCGTGGTAAAGCCGGTATCGGTGCAGGAGATGTAGCAGTCGCCGTTGGATTCCTTGATCGCGTTGAACTCCTCGATGGTGCCGTCGGTGGAGAAGATGCCGTGCATGCCGTCGTTGAGGCCCTGGGCCTTGAAGACCTCATAGGCGCCCAGACCGCAGAACCCGGCAAAACCGCAGATGGCCACCAGATCGGGATCTGCCTGGAGCATCGCCTCGACCGCGGTAACACAGCCGGGAACGGTGGTCTCCTCCGCGGTGTTCACGATCTGCGCGTTGGGGGCAAAATCGGCAATGCCGTCGCGCATGCCCTCGTCACGGGGAACCAGGAATTCGGTCTTGGTGTAGGTCAGCAGCGCGACCTTGACCGGCTCGTCACCGTACTTCTCGGTGATCCACTTGCCGCACATCGAACCGGTGTTGTAACCCTGCTCGTAGTTCTTGCCGATATAGTTGCGCCAGGCGCTCTCGCACTCGCCGTCAAAACCGCACATCAGCACGCCGGCGTCGACTGCTGCCTGGAACGCGTCGTTGCGGGCCGAGCTCGCCGAGGAGCAGATTGCGTCGCAGCCCGCCTGGACCATCGACTCGATCGCGGTGACCGCCGCCGCGTCGTCCGCTGCGGTCTGGAACATGAACTCGTAGCCCTGCTCCTCGCAGTTGGCCTTGAACTGCTCCATGACTGCGACGTAGGCCGAGTTTTCGACGTTGGGAAGAATCAGGCCAATGGTGAATTTCTCATCGCCCCCCGCCGAGGTTCCCCCCGCTGAAGAGCCGCCGGTTGAGGTCGATCCGCTGGAGGAACCGCCGGAGCAGCCCACTGCTGAAAATGCCAATGCCAGTGCCAGAACAAGTGCTAATACCTTCTTCATGATTTTCTCCCTTCTTCGCTTTCTCTTACTTTGTGGAGCCCTTTGGGGGACTCAACCTTCCAAGGAGTTGATTGCTGCGGTATTTCTCAACCGCAACCCCATTTTATTCCGATTTGTTTATAAAATCAATTCTGAATTTTTAATGAAATAATTTATTCATGTTTGGAAATTATGTCTATTTTTTTACTAAATGTCCTAAAAACATCGAGGTTAATCGCCA
>DXIA01000135.1 GCA_019113125.1 Candidatus Pygmaiobacter gallistercoris
CAGCTCTATCATAACTGTGCGGCCCAGATGCCGATTATTGACTACCATTGTCATATTGACCCGAAACAGATTTATGAAGACCAGAGATTTGAAAATTTGACCCAGCTCTGGCTTGCGGGCGATCATTACAAATGGAGGCTGATGCGCTCCAACGGTGTGGAGGAGCGCTACATAACCGGCGATGCGAGCGACTGGGAAAAGTTTGAGATGTTTGCAAAGACGCTGCCGCTGGCCATCGGCAACCCAATGGTGCATTGGTGCCATCTCGAGCTGAAAAACTATTTCGGCTACGAGGGGTTTCTCAATGAGGACACTGCGAAGGAAGTCTGGGACCTGTGTGCAAAAAAGCTGAAAAGCGACCCGGATCTGACGGCGCGGGGTCTGATTCGCCGCTCGAATGTCAAGATGATCGGTACCACCAACGATCCCGGCGAAACGCTGGAATGGCATGAGAAACTCAAGGCGGATCCGAGCTTTCCCACCAAGGTGCTGCCCACCTTCCGCCCTGATGTGCTGCTGAACATCCACCGGGCGGACTTTGCGGACCAGATTCACAAGCTCGAAACCGTGGGGGGAAGACCGCTGACGGATCTTGACAGCCTGCGCCAGGCGATCATCGAGCGGATGGACTACTTTGATGCGCACGGCTGCCGTTCGGCGGATCACGGGCTGGATGAGGCGGTCTACCGCGAGGCGAGCGAGACCGAGCTGGAGGCAATCTATGCCAAGGCGCTGGCCGGTGAGAAGGTGACCAAAGCCGAACAGGAGGCCTACCAAACCGCACTGCTGCTGCTGTGCGGCGCAGAATACGCAAAGCGGGGCTGGGTGTGGCAGATTCACTATTCCTGCCTGAGAAACCCCAACAGCAGAATGTTTGCAAAGCTCGGTCCGGATATGGGGTTTGACTCGATGAATGAGGCGCCCGGCGCATCTGCGCTCGCGCGGCTTCTGGACACGCTGGATCATGAGGAGAAACTGCCGAAAACCATCCTTTACAGCCTGAATCCCGGCGAGAATGAGATGCTGGACGCGCTGATCGGCGCTTTTCAGGGCCCCGAAATTCCGGGAAAGATTCAGCATGGAAGCGCCTGGTGGTTCAATGACACCGAGAGTGGGATGCGGGCCCATCTGACCAGCCTTGCAAATCTGAGCATCCTCGGCAATTTTGTCGGGATGTTGACCGACTCCCGCAGTCTGCTCAGTTATGCCCGGCACGAGTACTTCCGCAGAGTTCTCTGCGACTGGATCGGAAATCTGGTTGAGCAGGGAGAGTATCCCTGCGATCTGCCGCAGCTCGAACGGATTGTGCGCGGCGTCTGCTATGAGAATGCAAAACGATATTTTAACCTGTGATGGGCAGTAAGGGGGAAGAGAATGAAACTTTCATTTCGCTGGTACGGAGAGGACGACCCGATCAGTCTGGAGTATATCCGGCAGATTCCAGGGATGAAACACATCGTGACCGCCGTCTATGATGTCAAACCGGGCGAGGTCTGGCCGCGGGAGAGTCTTGCACGGCTGAAAGAACAGTGCGAGGAGAATGGACTCAAGTTCGATGTGGTGGAGTCCATCCCGGTCCATGAGGACATCAAGCTTGGCCGGGGCGATCTTGACCGCCTGCTCGAAAATTATTGCGAGAACATCCGCCGGTGCGCCGAGGTCGGGGTCAAATGCGTGACCTATAACTTCATGCCGGTCTTTGACTGGACCCGTACCCAGCTCGACCGCAAGGGCGCAGACGGGTCGACCAGCCTTGTGATGTACTGGGATCAGATGAAGGGCCTTGATCCGCTCAAGGATGACATTCATCTGCCCGGTTGGGATTCCAGCTATACCCAGCAGGAGGTACGCGAGCTGCTGACCGCCTATGGAGAGCTGGGAGAGGCGGGCCTGTGGCGCAACCTTGAGCGGTTCCTCAAAAAGGTGATCCCGGTGGCGGAGGAATGCGGCGTTGTGATGGCAATTCATCCCGATGATCCACCCTATCCGATCTTTGGACTGCCCCGCATCATCACCTGCGAGGAAAACCTTGACCGGATGCTTGCGCTGGTCGACAGCCCCGCCAACAGCCTCTGCCTCTGCACCGGTTCACTGGGCTGCGCGGCCAGCAACGATGTCGCTGCCATGGTTCGCAAGTACAGCGCGATGGGGCGCATCGGGTTTATGCATATGCGGAATGTGCAGATCCTGGAGGACGGCAGCTTTGAGGAGCGGGCCCACCTGTCCAGCTGCGGCAGTCTGGATATGTTTGAGATTACCCGGGCGCTGGTTGAGACGGGATTTGACGGATATGTTCGTCCGGATCACGGGCGAATGATCTGGGGAGAGAGCGGCAAACCGGGATACGGACTGTATGACCGCGCACTGGGTGCCGCCTATCTGAACGGCCTGTTTGAGGCCTGTGAGAAATTTGCAAAGTGACGGAGGGACAAAGATGAAGTTTGACCTTGTGACCTTCGGTGAGGCGATCCTGCGTTTTTCGCCGGTCGGCGGAGATCGTCTGGTGCGCGCCGATCGCTTTGATTGTGTGTTGGGCGGCGCGGAGCTGAATGTCGCCGCAGGTGCGGCACAGCTTGGGATGCGCACCGCCTATCTGACCAAACTGCCCAGAAGCCGCATGGGAGAGTATGCGCTGGAGCGGATCAAAAATGCGGGGGTCAGCGGGGACAGCATCAGCTGGGATGAGGAAGACGACGACAGGCTGGCGCTTTACTACCTCGAGACGGGCGCGGCGCCGCGCAAGTCGGCGGTGGTCTATGATCGCCGGCACTCCAGCTTTACCAATGTGGAGACGGAGGAGTTTGCCCCGGCTGTTGAGGAGGGCGCGAGACTGTTTCACACCTGCGGCATCAGCCTTGCGCTCTGTGCACAATCCCGCGCTGTTGCGCGGCAGCTGGTGGAATCCTACAAGGCGCAGGGCGCCCTGATCTCCTTTGACGTCAACTACCGCGCAAATCTGTGGGGGGAAGAGGAGGCCCGAGCCACCATCGAGGAACTTCTGCCGCTGGTGGACATTCTCTTTATCTCGGAGGAGAGCTGCCGGAGAATGTTTGCACGCACCGGAGAGATCCGGCAGATACTCAAAGATTTTTCCACCCAGTACGATATCCGGATGGTTGCAACGACCCAGCGCAAGGTGCTCAGCCCGCAGCGGCATGAGTTCACCGCCCTCGTGTACGACGCGGCCAGCGACCGGTTCTTCACCCAGCCGCCCTACCAGATCGATGTGGTCGACCGGATCGGCTCGGGCGACGCATTTGTCGCAGGGGTGCTGTCGGGTGTTCTGAAGGGGGAGACCCCGGATCGCGCGCTGCGGTACGGCAACGCGATGGCGGCGCTCAAGAGCACCGTATATGGAGATCTGCCCTGCACCGGACTGGCGGAGGTGGAACGGCTGATCGCCGAACATGACAGCGGCGCCGCGGGCAGCGAGATGGACCGTTGAGTGGAGGTACTTCAAGATGACGGATATCCTGAAACGAATTTATGAGATCGGAATTGTTCCGGTGATTGCGCTGGACCGCGCAGATCAGGCGGTGCCGCTTGCCCGCGCACTGGCGCGTGGAGGACTGCCCGCCGCGGAGATCACCTTCCGCACTGCGGCGGCGGAAGAGGCGATCCGCCTGGTTGCGCAGCAGGTCCCCGAGATGCTGGTTGGCGCGGGAACGGTGCTGACCACCGAGCAGGCGGACCGCGCGCTGGCTGCCGGCGCAAAGTTTATCGTCAGCCCCGGATTCAATCCGCGGGTGTCCCGCTATGTGGTGGAAAAGGGCGCGCTGATGCTTCCGGGCACCGCGACCCCCGGCGAGATGGAACAGGCGATGGAACTGGGACTTCATGTGGTCAAGTTCTTCCCGGCCGAACAGAACGGCGGACTGGCAAAGCTCAAGGCAGTTGCCGGCCCTTATACTTCGCTGCGCTGGATGCCGACCGGCGGCATCAATGAGAACAATCTCGCCGACTACCTCCGATTTGACCGGATTGTTGCCTGTGGCGGCACCTGGATGGTCAAAAAGGATCTCATCGCAGCGGGCAACTGGGAGGAGATCGAGCGGCTGACCGCCTCCGCGGTTCAGAAGATGCTCGGGTTCAGAACCGAGCATATCGGAATCAACTGCGGGGACGATCCGCAGGCGCAGGCGACGGCGCAGCTGCTGCAGACCCTGTTTGGGTTCCCGGCGGCGGAGAACGAGAACAGCATCTTCGCCGACGGACGCGCGATCGAACTGATGAAAAAACCATGGTACGGAACGCATGGCCATATTGCAATCAGCACCAACACCCTGCCGCGGGCCATTGCACATCTGAAAGCAAAGG
>DXIA01000136.1 GCA_019113125.1 Candidatus Pygmaiobacter gallistercoris
ACAAAAGGAAGAGAGCCCGCAGGCTCTCTTCCCTGTTGTTCTTCTGTGCTTACCGTGCACGCACCGCTTACCGCATCATCTCGCGGACAACCTCCGCAATGTGCCCCGCCGAGAGGCCGAACTGCTTGAGCAGCGCAGCGGCCGGACCGGAATGGCCGAACTCGTCGTTGACGCCGATGCGGCGCACCGGGGTGGGGCAATGCTCGGCCAGGCAGCTGCAGACCGCCTCGCCCAGGCCGCCGATGATGTTGTGCTCCTCCGCAGTGACAATTCTGCGGGTCTCCTTCGCAGCCTTGATGATCAGCTCCTCATCCAACGGCTTGATGGTGTGGATGTTGATCACCCGCACATCAATCCCCTCGCCGGCGAGGGCCTTGGCAGCCTCGAGGGCCTCGGCGACCATCAGACCGGTGGCAACGACGGTGATGTCGCTGCCGTCCCGCAGCGTGATGCCCTTCCCCAGCTCGAACTTATAGTCGGGGTTGTCGTTGATGACCGGCACCGCCAGACGGCCAAACCGCAGATAGACCGGGCCGGTGTGCTCATAGGCAGCCTTGACGGCGGCCTTTGCCTCGACGTCGTCGGAGGGGCTGACCACCACCATACCGGGGATGGTCCGCATCAGCGCGAAGTCCTCACAGCACTGATGGGACGCGCCGTCCTCACCGACCGAGATGCCGCCGTGGGTGGCGCCGATCTTGACGTTCAGGTGGGGATAGCCCAGCGTGTTGCGCACCTGCTCAAACGCGCGGCCCGCGGCGAACATCGCGAAGGTGGAGACGAACGGCACCAGACCGGCGGTGCTCATGCCGGCAGCGACGCCGACCATGTTCGCCTCGGCGATGCCAAAGTCAAAGTGGCGGTCGGGGAATGCCTTTTTAAAGATGCCGGTCTTGGTCGCCTCGGCCAGATCGGCGTCCAGCACGACCAGATCGCCGTGCTCCTTGCCCAGCTCCACCAGCGCGTTGCCGTAGCTCTCGCGGGTGGCAATCTTTTTTACCTCTGCCATATCACTCAGCCTCCAGTTCCGCAAGCTGCGCCTTCAGCTCGCTCATCGCGATTTCATACTGCTCATCGTTGGGGGCCTTGCCGTGCCAGCCGACCTGATTCTCCATAAAGCTGACCCCCTTGCCCTTGGTGGTCTTCATCACGATGGCGGTGGGCTTGCCCTTGTAGTTGCGGGCGGCGTTGAAGGCAGCGTCGATCTCGTCGAGATCGTTACCGTTGATGCAGATGACGTTGAAACCGAAAGCCCGCATCTTCTCGTCGATCGGATAGGGGCTCATGACGTCGGCGACGGGGCCGTCGATCTGCAGCCCGTTGTTGTCGATGACGACCAGCAGGTTGTCCAGCTTATAGTGGGCGGCCGACATGAAGGCCTCCCAGACCTGCCCCTCTTCGATCTCTCCGTCACCCAGCAGGGTGTAGGTGCGGTAGCTCTTGCCGGTGATCTTGGCGGCCAGCGCCATACCAACGGCGGTCGAGACGCCCTGGCCGAGGCTGCCGGTCGACATGTCGATGCCGGGGACGGTATTCATGTTGGGATGGCCCTGCAGATAGCTGTCGATATGGCGCAGGGTGGGCAGGTCCTCGACCGGGAAGTAACCGCGGTTTGCCAGCGTGGCATAGAGGCCGGGGGCGGTGTGGCCCTTGGAGAGAACGAAACGGTCACGATCGGCCCACTTGGGGTTCTTCGGATCGATGTTCATCTCCTTGAAATACAGGTAGGTAAAGAGGTCGGCGGCCGACAGGCTGCCGCCGGGGTGCCCGGACTTGCCGCCGTGGACCCCTTCGATGATCCCCATCCGCACCTTGCAGGCGGTGACGGCGAGGGCTTTTTTCTCAGCGTTTGTCATGTACGGATCTCATCCTTTCCCAAAATGTGAGGGCAGGCAGGCTTACTCGCCGAAGACCTTGATGTAGTCGGCCTTGAACTTTTCGATGCCGGCATCGGTCAGCGGGTGCTTGGTCATCTGCTCAATGACCTTGTAGGGGACGGTCGCGATGTCGGCGCCAGCCAGCGCGCAATCGGTGACATGGATCGGGTTGCGGACCGACGCGGCGATGATCTGGCAGTCGATGTCGGGATAGTTGGCGAAGATGTCGCTGATGTCCCGGATCAGGTCGATGCCCGGCTGGGAAATGTCGTCCAGACGGCCGAGGAAGGGGCTGACATAGGTCGCGCCGGCGCGGGCGGCGAGCAGCGCCTGGTTGGCCGAGAAGATCAGGGTGCAGTTGGTGGGGATACCCTCGGCGGAGAGCACCTTGATCGCCTTGAGTCCCTCGACGGTCATCGGGATCTTGACCACCATGTGCTTGGGATCCAGCTTGTAGATCTCACGGCCCTCGGCGATCATGCCCTCGGCGTCAGCGGTCGTCGCCTTGACCTCGCCCGAGATCGGGCCGTCGACAAAGCTCGCGATCTCCGCGAGGGTCTCGGCGTAGTCGCGGCCCTCCTTGGCGATCAGCGAGGGGTTGGTGGTGACGCCGGCGATGACGCCCATGTCGTTGGCTTTGCGGATCTCATCCACATTCGCGGTGTCGATAAAGAACTTCATTGTGTCTTCCTCCTGTATGGTTTTGTTTGTATTTGCAGCATCCCCGGTTGTCCGAAGATGCAAAGGACCCTTGTTTTACGCCTTGAGGGCGGCGGTGAAGTAGTAGCTGTCTCCCCGGTACCAGGCCTGCAGATACTCCCCCGGCCGGTCATCGGTGTCGTAGGAGACCCGCTCGATGTAGAGCAGCGGATCCCCCTCCTTGATGCCGAGGTAGCCGGCCGCCCGCGCACCGGCGCTGACCGCATAGATCCGCTGGCTGGCCCGTTTCCAGACGATGCCGTACTCCTCCTCGAGGAATCGGCGCAGCGAGCGGCGGGAAAAATCCTGCCCCTGCACCCCCGGACACCGGCTGCGGATCAGATGGGAGTTCTCGATGCACATCGGCACCCCGTCGGCATACCGCAGCCGCTCGACCCGGATCAGCTCGTCCCCCTCTTCGATGTCCAGCCAGCCCGCGATCGCCCGGCTGGCATAGAGGGGCTCGTTGGCGAGCATGGTGACCGAGGAGGCGACCCCCCGCTTTTCCATCTCATTTGCAAAATGCTCCACCCGGGTGAGGGTCTGCTCCACCTTCTTGTTCTGCACAAAGGTGCCCAGCCCCCGCCGCCGGGCGATCAGCCCGTCGTTCATCAGAAGGTCCAGCGCCTTGCGCACCGTGATCCGGCTGATGTGGTACTGCTCCATCAGGGTGCTCTCGGTGGGCAGCAGTTGGCCGGGCTTGTAGACCCCGTCCCGGATCTCCCGGTAAAGGATATCGTAAAGCTGAAAATACAGCTGGGTGCGGCCGCTGAAATCGAGCTGCTGTGCCATCCGGTCGCCCCCTTTTTATTTGTTATAACATTATTACATTTCTATTATAGAGACCGGTTTTGCGGCTGTCAACGGGGATGGAAAAATTTCACCGCTGTAACCCGCGCAGGAAGGTGAGCACCCGTTGGTTGGTCGCCTCGGCCCAGGGATCCCGAAAGACAAAATGGGGTGCCCCCGGCTGGATCCAGAGCCGGCCGGCGGGCAGCGCGGCAGCGATGTGCCGCAGATGGCCCGCCCGGATCATATCGTGTTCACCGCCGAGGATCAGCGCCGGGCAGCGGATCTGGCGCAGCGCAGCAAACGGGATCTCGGGCTCATCGACCATCAGACCGAGGATGTCCGCCCGCCGCTTTGCCCCGGCGCACCGGCGCCCGAGCAGCCGCAGCGGCGGATAGAGCAGTTCAAAAGGCAGCTGGATCGACAGTTTTACCCCGGCGGGGACAAGGTTCGGCCCGGCGGCGACGAGTGCCTCGACCGCGCCGGGGCGCAGCGTCGCCATCAGCAGCGCGAGGTTGCCCCCATCCGAAAAGCCGATCGGGACCGCCCGGTCCACCCCGAGGGCGGCGAGGGCGTCCAGCGCATCGGCGGCGAGCTGCTGCGGGGTCATCGGCAGGCTGCCGCGGGTGGAGCGGCCATGGCCCCGGCTGTCCA
>DXIA01000137.1 GCA_019113125.1 Candidatus Pygmaiobacter gallistercoris
CTTTGCGCTCCCCGCGGCAGCTGCGCTGATCGAGGAGCAGCTGCGTGAGGTCGGCAGGGAGACGGTCAGCGTCCGCCGCTGTGCGATTCCAAACGACCTGCGCTCATCTGCGGGCGAGGCGGTACGGCTGAGTGTCGTTTCGCTGCGGCTGGACGCGGTGCTCGCGGCGCTACTGCACCAGAGCAGGGAGCATGCATCGGAGCTTGTTCGCTCCGACCGGGTGCAGATTAACCATCGGCTCTGTGCCAGTGGTGCTGCCCCGCTCGAGGCGGGAGATCTCGTCACCGTTCGGGGAATCGGCCGGTTCCGGATCGAGGAGATCGGCGGCCAGAGCAAAAAGGGGCGGGTTTTTGTGACCTGTATCAAATATTGATTGAGGTGGTTTCCAATGTTGTCGTCCGAAGAGATCAGATCGATAACCTTTGAGAGGTCGATGCGCGGCTATCGCACCGAGGATGTGGACGCATTTCTCGAGAAGATCGCCGCAGGGGTGGATCAGCTGAACGCTGAGCGGGATGACCTGCAGAAAAAGTTGTACATTCTCGCGCAGAAGGTCGAGGAGTACCGCTCCGAGGAGGAGACCCTCAAGTCCGCGCTCCTCAACGCGCAGCGGCTGGGGGAGAACGTCATTCACGAGGCCAAGATCAAGTCGGACGGCATGATCCGCGAGGCGACCGGAAAAGCGCAGCGGATTCTCGAGGCGGCCGATCTCCGGGAGCGGGAGGAGAAGGACCGTCTTAGGGCGTTGGAGGCGGAGGTCACCGCCTTTAAGGGCAGTATTCTTGCCCTGTATCAGAAACACATCGAGGCGCTCAGTGAACTTGATGGGACGGTGGAGAAGGTGCATATCTCCGTCTTTGGCGAGGAGCCTGCGCCCGAAACCGAGGAACAGAACGCAGCAGCGGATGAGTCTGCAATCGAGTCATCTGAAACGCCGCAGGAGATGGCTGTCCCGGATGAAAACGAGGGACAGAACTGACGTTGTTTTCCGTGAAAGATCAAGAGATAAAGTATGAGTGAGGAGAGATTACCAGTGCAGGAAGATTACAACAAGACGCTGAACCTGCCCGAGACGGCGTTCAGCATGCGCGCCGGTCTGCCGGTCAAGGAGCCGGCCATGGTGCAGCAGTGGCAGAAGGACGATCTGTACCACGAGATCCTCAAGAGCAACGAGGGAAAACCGCTCTATGTTCTGCATGACGGCCCTCCGTATGCGAACGGCAAGATCCACATGGGCACCGCGATGAACAAGGTCCTCAAGGACATCATCGTCCGGTACAAGAACATGGCGGGGTTCTGCTCGCCCTATGTCCCGGGCTATGACACCCACGGTCTGCCCATCGAGCTCAAGGCGCTCGAGGCGGCAGGGGAGAACAAGGCGAACATCAGCCAGCTCGAGCTGCGCAAGGCCTGCCGCGATTTTGCGCTCAAGCATGTCGACATCATGTCCGAAGAGTTCCAGCGGCTGGGTGTTGTCGGCGATTTCGAGCACCCCTATCTGACCCTCGCGCCGGAGTTTGAGGCGATTCAGGTCAAGATCTTCGGCGAGATGGCGAAGAAGGGATACATCTACAAGGGTCTCAAGGCGGTTTACTGGTGCCCGACCGACAAGACCGCCCTCGCCGAGGCGGAGATCGAGTACAGCGACGACGAGTGCGACTCGATCTATGTCGCGTTCCAGGTCGTCAAGGACAACGGCACCCTTGCACGGGTCGGCATCCCGATGGAGAAGACCCGGTTCGTGATCTGGACCACCACCACCTGGACCCTGCCGGCCAACCTCGCGATCTGCCTTGGCCCCGACTTCGATTACGTCTTTGTCAAGGTCGGCGATACTTATTATGTCATGGCCGAGGCGCTGGTGGAGTCCACCATGAAGGCCTGCGGCATCACCGACTATGAGGTGCTCGACATCACCCTCAAGGGCAGCGAGTTTGAGCTGATGGAGGTCAAGCACCCCTTCCTCGACCGCAACTCCCTGCTCATCGTCGGCGACCATGTCACCCTCGACTCCGGCACCGGTTGCGTGCACACCGCACCCGGCCACGGCGTTGAGGACTTCGAGGTCTGCCAGAAACACTACCCGCAGATCCCGGTCATCTGCCCGGTCGACGAGGCCGGCTATCTGACCGAGGAGGCGGGCCCCTTCAAGGGCCTCAATGTGTTGGGCGACGCCAACAAGGTCATCCTTGAGCACATCCGCAAGAGCGGCCATCTGCTCGGGGTGCAGCACATGACCCACCAGTATCCGCACTGCTGGCGCTGCCACAACCCGATCATCTTCCGCGCGACCGAACAGTGGTTCTGCAGTGTTGAGGCGTTCAAGGAGGAGACCTATAAGGCGATCCAGAACGTCAACTGGCTGCCGGCCTGGGGCCAGGAGCGGATCACCGGCATGGTGCGGGATCGCAACGACTGGTGCATCTCCCGTCAGCGGACCTGGGGTGTGCCGATCCCGGTCTTCTACTGCAAGAAGTGCGGCAAGTACCACATCACCGAGAGCTCGATCAACACTGTCGCCGAGCTCTTCAAAAAAGAGGGCAGCGACGCCTGGTACAAGTACTCGGCGGATGAGATCCTCCACGGAACTGAGAAGTGCTCCTGCGGCTGCACCGAGTTTGAGAAGGACCGCGACATCATGGATGTCTGGTTCGACTCCGGTTCCTCCCACATGGCGGTGCTCGAGACCCGTCCCGAGCTCTGCTGGCCCTGCGATCTCTACATCGAGGGCGGCGATCAGTACCGCGGCTGGTTCCAGTCCTCGCTGCTGACCAGCGTCGCGGTGCGGGGTGTCGCGCCCTACAAGAATGTCATCAGCTGCGGCTGGGTCGTCGACGGCCTGGGCCGTGCGATGCACAAGTCGCTGGGCAATGGCATCGCCCCCGAGGAGATCATCAAGGACTACGGCGCCGATATCATCCGTCTGTGGGTTGCCTCTTCCGACTACCAGGTGGATGTGCGGATCAGCAAGGAGATTCTCAAGCAGCTTTCCGAGGCCTACCGCAAGATCCGCAACACCGCCCGGTTTATCCTGGGCAACCTCAATGACTTTAACCCCGATACCGACCGGGTGGCCTGGGAGAATCTCGAGGATCTCGACCGCTGGGCGCTGGCCTCGCTCGATCGCCTGATCACCGAGTGCCGTGCCGGCTATGATGCCTATGATTTCAGCAAGGTCTACCACGCGGTGCACAAGTTCTGCGTTGTGGATATGTCCAACTTCTATCTCGATGTCATCAAGGACCGGATGTATGTCAACAAGGCGGACAGCCAGAAACGCCGCGCTGCGCAGTCGGTCATCTTCCAGGTGCTGGTCTCGCTGACCAAGCTGATCGCCCCGATCCTCGCCTTCACCTCGCAGGAGATCTGGGAGGCGATCCCCGCCTTCAGCGGCAAGCAGAAGTATGTCGCCTGTGAGGACATCGATCAGCCCGGCAGCTGGTCGCTGACCGATGATGAGTGGACCAAGTGGGATGAGATCATCAAGATCCGGGACGATGTGCGCAAGGCGCTGGAGGAGGCGCGCAACGCCAAGGTCATCGGCGCCTCGCTTGAGGCGGAGGTCCAGCTGAATTGCTCTGAGGAGCTCTATGTCTTTGCAAAGCCGCTGGAGGATCAGCTCGCGACCCTCTGCATCGTCTCGAAGGTGGTTGTTGCGCAGGGCGATGAGGGCCGCAAGGGTGACCTCGAGGGCCTCGCGGTGGCGGTCAGCCATGCCAAGGGTGAGAAGTGCGCCCGCTGCTGGATGTATACCGAGGATGTTGGCTCCGATCCGGAGCACCCGACCCTCTGTGCCCGCTGCGCCGCGATCCTCAACTCCTGAACTCTATTCCGATGAAAATAGCGGTGCAACCATCTGCACCGCTATTTCTGCTACTGGCCAAAGCGGCCGCAAAAAATCAGAATCGCCGCTGTGCGATGAAAAGGAAAACAAATGCTTGTAACAATCATCTCTATCTTGCTGCTGATCGGGCTGGATCAGCTCACAAAATTCTGGGCGGTTGCCGCCCTCGCGCCGGATGGGGTCGCGCCCTTCCTGCCCGGCATTATGGAGCTGCGATATGTCGAGAACGACGGGGCCGCTTTCAGTATGCTTGCCGACCGGGAATGGGGCAGATGGTTTCTGATTGCTGTGACCTCGGTGGCGCTGCTGGCGGTGCTCTATCTGCTGTTCACCCGCACCCTGTCAAAGGCAAAGCTCTGTCAGGCCGCGCTGGTGCTCATCTTCGCCGGCGGGGCGGGCAACCTGATCGACCGGATCCGCACCGGCTATGTCGTGGATTTCTTCGCGACCACCTTCATCGATTTTGCGGTCTTTAATGTCGCGGATTGCTTTATCACGGTCGGCTTTGCGCTGCTGATCCTCTATTTTATTCTCTCGGAACTGCACAGCCGCAAGGAGAAACAGGCAAAGACCGAAGAGAGGCGGGAAGGCGCAGATGAAAGATAATCTGCAGCGGTTTACCGCACAGCCGGAACAGGAGGGCTGGCGAGTTGATCGGTTCCTCGCCGAACAGCTGGAAGACGCGACGAGAAGTGCGGTGCAGCAGCTGATCGCCGACGGACGGGTGCTGCTCAACGGCAGGCCCGCCCCCAAAAGCGCCCGGCTCAAGGTGGGGGATGAGGTTCTCTGTGATCGCCCCGCGCCGCGGGAGATTGAGGTGGTCGCCCAGCCCATTCCGCTCGAGATCTACTATGAGGACGAGGACCTGCTGGTGGTCAACAAGCCCAAGGGCATGGTGGTGCACCCCGCGCCCGGCAACAGCGACGGGACGCTGGTCAATGCGCTGCTCTACCACTGCAAGGGCAGCTTGTCCGGCATCGGTGGGGTGCTGCGCCCCGGCATCGTTCACCGGATCGACAAGGACACCAGCGGGCTGCTGGTGGTGGCGAAGAACGATATGGCGCATCAGGGGCTGTCGGCACAGCTTGCGACCCACAGCATGACAAGGGTCTACCAGGCGGTGGTTTACGGCTCCTTTTCCCAGGATGCGGGGGAGGTGGACGCGCCGATCGGCCGCAGCGAAAAGGATCGCAAGAAGATGGCGGTCACGGCTAAGAACTCCAAGCCGGCGGTGACCGGGTATCGGGTAGTCACGCGGTACCGCGGGTTTACCCATCTCGAACTGCGGCTGAAAACCGGCAGAACCCATCAGATCCGGGTTCACATGGCAAGCATCGGGCACCCGGTCGCAGGGGATCCGGTCTATGGGCCGCGGGCGGTGATCCGGGAGCTGGGCGGGCAGTGTCTGCACGCCGGGGTGCTGGGGTTTCTCCACCCGCGAACAGGGGAGTACCTCTCCTTCGAGGCACCACTGCCGGCCTATTTTACAGACTTTTTACATAAACTGCAAAAGGAAGAGACAAGATGAAGAAACGCTTGCAGGATTTGCTGGTCGTCAGCGATCTCGACGGTACGCTGCTCACCGCGCCGGAGGGCCTGCCGGGCTGCAACGAGACGGTGATCCGCCTGTTTACGATGCTCGGCGGTCGCTTTACAATTGCGAGCGGCAGAAGCCCGCTCTCGGTAAAAAATGCGCTCGGAAATCTGCCTTTGAGCGCTCCGGCCATTGTATTTAACGGCGGAATGCTATATGATTACAACAAAGAGAAACCCTTCTGCGAGCATTTTCTCCCACGGCAGACCGCGCTCTCTGCGATCCATCTGCTGCGGGAGCAGGTCCCCGAGATCGGGGTGGAGATTTTCGCAAGCAACGGCAGAATGTATCAGCCCTTCTGCGGGGAGTATGTCAACCGCCACACGATACACGAGGGGCTGCCCTATGTCGTCGCGCCGCTTGAGGATATCCCTGGTGATTGGTACAAGGTGCTTTTCGGCGGATCGCCGGAGGAGATCTCCAAACTCGAGAAGTTTGCGACGGATCAACAGTGGGAGCACGGCTACTTTATCACGACCTCGCCGGTCTATCTCGAACTGATGCCGGAGGGGGTCAGCAAGGGCGCTGCGCTCAAAGAGCTCTGCCGCCAGATGGAGGTGGACCGGGAGGACCTCTATGTGATCGGGGACTACTACAACGACCTGTCGATGCTGAAATTCAGCGGGCACCCGGTCGCGGTTGAAAATGCGGTTTTGCCGGTAAAGCGCGCCAGCGAGAAGACCGTGCTGCCCTGCAAGGACGGCGGCGTCGCCCAGTTGCTCTACGATCTGATTCGCCGTTATGGGGAATGAAAAGATCCGGATCAGGCGGCTCTATGCCGGTTTTGCTGTGCTGGCCTGTCTTCTGCTGCTCGTTGCACTGCTGTACTATCCGCCGCTCTTTTCGTTCGGCTATACCCCTGCCGCGGCATCGGTTTCCCAGCCGCAGGTCGGCGTGGCCGAGAAGATCAATCTGAACACGGCGGATGCAGAGCAGCTGCAGACTCTACCGGGAATCGGCCCATCCCGCGCTGAGGCGATCGTTGCCTACCGCCAGCAGCACGGCAGATTCACCTCGGTGGATCAGCTGCTCGAGGTCAAGGGCATTGGGGAGAAGATCCTTGCCGGGCTCGAGGATTATGTTATTGTGTGAGGACCCCCTGTGGGGGCGAAAATACAAGAGGTGGAATCTTTCATGAGCAGTACCGAAAAGAAAAACACGATTTTCATCAACCGGGAGCTCAGCTGGCTGGAGTTTGACCGCAGGGTGCTCGAGCTGGCACGGGACAAGCGGGTGCCGCTGGCGGAGCAGATGAACTTTGCCTCGATCTACGGCAGCAATCTGGACGAGTTCTTCATGATCCGGGTGGGGTCGCTGTATGACCAGACCCTGCTCAAAGAGGAAAAGCGGGAGAACAAGACCAACATGACCCCGACCGC
>DXIA01000138.1 GCA_019113125.1 Candidatus Pygmaiobacter gallistercoris
GGTGGCGCCGACAATCTTGCCCTTGCCGAAGTCCCGGATCGAAACCGCAAAGAGCTCGGCCGCACCGGAGGTGGATTCGTTGGTCAGCGCCACCATCGGCAGCGCGACCTCCTTTTCGTCACTGGTATAGAGCACCCGGGTCTCCCCGTCCCGATAGGTGCCCGAGACGATGGTCCCGGCGGGACAGAGCAGGTCGATGCAGTCGGCGGCGGCCGCGAGATCACCGTCGGCGTTGTCCCGCAGATCAAAGATCAGCGAAGTTGCGCCCTGATCGGTCATCGCATTGATCGCGTAGTCCAACCGGGCGGCGGTGTCCTCCGAAAAGCTGAGGATCTTGAGATAGCCCACATTGTCCTCGGTGAGCTGGTACTCGACCAGCGGCAGGTCAAACGGACTGCGCTGAATCTCGACCGCCGTCTCGACATTGTCCTTGAGGTAGGTCACGGTGACGCTGGTGCCGCTCTCGCCCCGCAGCATCCCGGTGACGGTGTCGAGGGTGAGCGACTTGAGATCAGTCTCCCCGACCTTGGTGAGGATGGTCCCCTTGACCAGCCCCGCCGTCTCGGCCGGGCTGCCGGTGTAGAGCTTGACCACCTTGAAATAGCCGCTGGTGTCCTTAGTGAGCTCGACCCCAATCCCCATCAGCTTGCCGCTGGCAATGTCGTTGCGCTCGATCACCTGCTTTGCGGTGTAGTAGCGGCTGTTGCGGTCTCCAAGGCCCGCAATATAGCCGGTGGCAAGCATGTCATAGAGGGTATCGTCATTGATCTCGGTGTAGAAATTGTCCCGCACCACCTGATCAACCTCTGCCAGCTTGTTGTACATCGCCTGTTTTTCATTGACATCGCTGACGGTGCGGTCGAACATCTTCATCGCCAGGATCATGGTCACCGAAAAGGTCACGGTCATCGCGATGATCGCGATTGCCGCGGCCAGGCTGACCGATATCTTTTTCTTCATGCCACAGCCTCCGCTTGGATCTCATCCGGCCGCAGCCGCGGCGCGGGATGGACAGATACAATATAGTATAGCGCCGGGATGTGTTGTTTTTATGAATTCGTTCCCGACTCCCTGCCCAGATAAGGCGCGGGATCGACCTGCTGGCCGTTGAGCCGGATCTCGAAGTGCAGGTGCGGCCCGGTCGAGTTGCCGGTGCTGCCCACCCTGCCGATGACGGTGGAGCCACCAACCACCTGCTGGCCGACGGTGACATCAATCTGGCTCATGTGGCCGTAAAGGGTCTTGTTGTTGCCGCCGTGGTCGACGATGACATAGTAGCCGTAGCCCCGGCTGCCGTAGACCACCGTCTGCACCGTGCCCGAGAGGCTCGCGACGATGCTCGCGCCGTAGATGCCGCCCTGGCTGATGTCGATGCCGGTGTGCCAGTCGGGCTTGCCGTACAGGGTGCGCCAGCCGTAGTAGGAGGAGATCCGGGTGTAGCCCGGCACCGGCCAGTTATAGCTGCCGCCGACGAACTCGGTGTCCTGCGAGGGGCGGTTCAGCTCGGCCTCAGCCTTCTTTCTCGCCTCCTCGTACTCCTGGGTCAGTTTCTCCTGCTCCTCTTCGTTCGCGAGCTTGAGTGCCTCGGTCGCATCGATGCTGGCATCCGCCGCCTGGATATTGGCCGCCAGCTCCTGTTTTTTGCCCTCAAGGGTGTCCTGCGCGGCCTCGAGCTGGGCCAGCTGATCGTTGATCTCCGCCTCCTGCTGCTCGATTTCGGCCCGTTCCTGCCCCAGTTTCTCGAGCAGTGAGGTGTCGGCCGCTGAGATCCGGGACAGGGTGGTGGAGGCGGTCAGCAGCTCATCGAAGGTGTTGACCGCGAGCAGGGTGGAGAGCAGCCCCGAGCTGTGGTTGACCTGCATCGCCCGCAGCCGCTCGGCAAACAGCGCGTCGGTCTCCTCCATCTCCCGCCGCTTTTCGTCCAGCTCCGCCTGTTTCTGGGCAAGCGACTGCTGGGTCACGGCGATCGAGTTTGAGATGGTCGAGATCTGCTGCTTGATGATCTCGTTCTGCTGCTCAAGGTTTTCTTTGTAGGCCTCCTGCTGCTCCTGTTGCTCCTCCAGCTCCTCGCCCTTCTTGCGCACCTCCTCAAGCTGCTGTTCGAGCTGCTCGAGATCGTCGCTGGTGACCGCGCGGGCGAGGTAGGGCATCGCCAGCATCGCCAGCATGACGACTGCCATCAGTGCGCAGAGAACCCGTGCCGTTGTCTTTTTCAAGGGAAAAACCTCCTACACCTTGAGATGTTTGCGGATGCTGATCGCGCTGCCGAAACCGCCGATCACCACACCACTGATCAGGAACCCGCCGGCGAGCCAGGGCCAAACAACCTGGTAGCTCAACAGGTTGAAATAGAGATTCGACAGCCACCCGGTGCCCTGCGCTGAGAGCGCCTCGATCACCCCGAGATAGGCCCCCGAGACGATGCCGAAACTCAACAGTGCTGAGAAGACGCCGATCGCCGTGCCCTCAACCAGAAAAGGCAGCCGGATAAAACTGTTGGTCGCCCCGACAAACTTCATGATGTTGATCTCCTTGCGACGGGCAAAGACGGTCAGCCGGATGGTGTTCGAGATGACCACCAGCGAGACGATGGCGAGCACCGCCACGAGGCCCCAGCCGGCGATATTGACCGCCTGCTTGAGGGAGACCAGCGCCCCGGCCAGCTCTCCGGGGGAGTCGACAAAGTCCACCCCCGGCATCTGCTCGAGCTCGGCGACCGTCTGATCGATCTTGGTCAGGTCGTCGATGGTGACCCGGTAACTGGCATAGAGCGGGTTGTTCTCCCCCTCGTAGCCGTCCAGCGCGTTGGCGTAGGCGCCGTCGTCATACTCGGCGATCCAACTCTTGGTCTCCTCCAGAGCCTCCTCCTTCGAGACATAAGTATAATCGAGAATATTGTCCACCGACCGGATGGCCCGGGCGGTCTCATCCAGCGTCTGCTGGTCGGCGTCGAGCTGGAGATAGACGATCACCTTGTTCTGGGCGCCGAGATAGTTGACAAAATTATTGACATTGATCGACAGCAACGCCGCGATGCCGGTGATGACCAGGCAGGCGGTGAGCACGCCGATCGAGGCAAAACTCATCAGTTTGTTGCGCCGCAGGTTGCTCAATCCCTGCCGCGTGAGATAGAAAAAGCCGGAACCTTTCAACGGATCACCTCCACTTCGCTGGGCATCACCATACCGGTGCGCGCGCCGCTGACGTCCGACACCACCGAGCCGTGGTCGATCGTGATCGTCCGCTTGTGGAACCGCGCAGCGAGCTCCTGCTCGTGGGTGACCACCACAATGGTGGTGCCGACCTTGTTGATGGCGGTCAGCAGCTCCATGATCTCAACCGATAGCTCGGGATCGATGTTGCCGGTGGGCTCGTCCGCGATGATGATGGGGGGAGAATGTACCAGAGCGCGGGCCAGCGCGACCCGCTGCTGCTCGCCGCCCGACATCTCGGGCGGAAAACTGCGCATCTTCTCCCGCAGGCCGACCAGATTCAGCACATAGGGCACCCGCTTGCGGATCTGCCGCTCGGGGATGTTGGTCACCCGCATCGCAAAGGCGACGTTCTCATAGGCGGTCATGGTGGGGATCAGCCGGAAATCCTGGAACACCACCCCCAGTGAGCGCCGCAGATAGGGGATCTGGCGGTTCTTGATCCGGGTGAGGTTGTACCCGTTGACGGTGATCTCCCCCTCGGTCGCCGTCTCCTCGTGCAGCATCAGCTTGAGAAAGGTGCTCTTGCCCGCGCCGGAATGGCCCAGCACAAAGACAAACTCCCCCTTCTCCACCTGCAGGTTCATGTCATGCAGGGCGACGACACCGCCGGGGTAGACCTTCTTGACATTTTTGAACTCGATCATTGCCATTGGTTTGCTGCTCCTTCTCTGCGCCACAGGGGCGCGGTTGGTGTGCAAAAGAATGCCGGGCAAAACCAGAAAAAATTCTCCTGTTTTTTGCCCGGCACACCCGCCGCAATCCTGTCCAAGCGGGCAGGATCAGTACTTGGCGGGGTTGGAATTGAGATACTTCTTGACCATCAGCGCCACCTTGAAGACGATGGCGTCGTCGAACTCCCGCAGATCCAGGCCGGTGAGTTTCTTGATCTTCTCGAGCCGGTAGACCAGGGTGTTGCGGTGGACAAAGAGACCGCGGCTGGTCTCGGAGACGTTGAGGTTGTTCTCGAAGAACCGCTGGATGGTGAAGAGGGTCTCGGAATCCAGTGAATCGATACTCCCCTGCTTGAAAACCTCCCGCAGGAACATCTCGCACAGGGTGGTAGGCAGCTGGTAGATCAGCCGGGCGATGCCCAGGCTGTCATAGCTGACCACCGACTGCTCGGTATCGAAGACCTTGCTGACCTCGAGGGCAATCTGCGCCTCCTTGAAACTGGTCGCGAGGTCCTTCACGTTGGCGATCGGGGTGCCGATGCCGACGATGCTCTTGATGTAGTGCTCCCCGTTGAGGGTGTCGACAATGCTCGCAGCCAGCTTGATGATATCGTCCCGGTCGATACCGCGGCGGATCTCCTTGACCAGCACGGTGTCGTTCTCGCTGATGTTGAAGACGAAGTCCTTCTGCTTGTCGGGGAACAGGCCGCTGACCACGTCATAGGCCGAGATGTCGTTGCCGCTGGTGACCCGGATCAGCAGCACCACCCGCGAGACGTCGGTCGAGAAGTGCAGCTCCCGCGCCTTGGCGTAGATGTCGCCGGGCAGAATGTTGTCCAGCACAACGTTCTTGATGAAGTTGGCCTTGTCGAACTTCTCATCGTGGTACTGCTTGATGTTCTGCAGTGCCACCGTGATAAGGGACGCATACCGTCCGGCGAGATCGTCGGTTCCCTCGACAAAGACGGCGTAGTCGTTGCGCTTGTTCGAGCTGAACATGTGGTAGGTGTACCCGTCCCGCACAAAGACATCCCCGGTCGACAGGCGGTCGGCGGCAATGCCGTCCCGCACCTCCCCGATCTTGGTCAGCTCGCTGCAGGAGATAATGGTTCCGGTTTCATCCACGACGCCGAGGACCCGGTCAACCGCGTCCTTCATCTGATAGATTACGCCCTGAAATACTCTGTTCGCCATACTGATCGTTTCCCTTTCCCCGGCAGTGACTGCCGCTTGTGAATTTCACCAATTTGCTGTATGCGTTATTTCTATTTTACACAATGGTTTCGTCTTTTGCAATAGGAATCGACAAAATAATCACGCCTTTCCTGTGCAACTTGATAAAATTCCCGTTTTGGCAGAAAAAACCGTGGTTTCGCCGGGTCCCAAAAGGGAAAAACAATCCTTATTTTTCCATCCCGGCCGCGCCGCGCAGCAGCGCGAGTTCGGGCGCGGTGAGCGGGCGGCTGCCGCCCGGCCCGAGCGCGGGGTCCAGCTGCACCCCGCCGATTGCGACCCGCCGCAATGCGCAGACCCCGGCCCCAAAGACCCCGAACATCCGCTTGATCTGGTGGTAGACCCCCTGGTGCAGCGTGACGGTAACCCGGGTCGGATCCGCCGGGTCGATCACAAGTCCCGCAGGGCGCATCCGCTCGCCGTCGGCGAGGGTGACACCCTCGGAGAATCCCTGTACCATCTCATTTGTCGCGGGGCAGTCGAGGGTCACCTTGTAGACCTTTTCGACGTGGTGTTTTGGGGCCAGCAGCGCGTGGGCAAGAGGGCCGTCGTCGGTCAGCAGCACAAAGCCGGTCGAATCCCTGTCCAGCCGCCCGGCGGGAAAGAGCTCCCGGCGGGGGTACTGCTCCCGCACCAGATCCACAACGGTGGCACGGGAGGCATCCCTGCTTGCGCTGAGCAATCCCGCAGGCTTGTCCACCATCAGATAGAGGTGCTCCTGCCAGCGGAGCAAACCACCGCCAAGCGAGAGTTCGGCCTGCTGCTCCACCTTCTGGTCCGGCTGCCGGCAGATCCTGCCGTCCACCGCCACCCGGCCCGCGAGGATCTCCCTTCGGGCCCCCGAGCGAGGCAGTCCGGCCGCCTGCGCAACCAGCTTGTCAAGGCGAATCTGCGCCATGGCGATCTCCCCCTTCCGTCCGATCGTTTCCTGCCGCGTCGCGGCTATTATACCATAGATTCCCCCGTTTTTGACAGGAAATATCTGACTGTGTAAAGATTTCACATTTGTGTATAGACCGTTTTCCTCTCCGGGCCGTGCTTTTTTTACAAAAAGAAGAAGTGATGTGTTATCCTCTTAAATTGTGCTAAAATAGCAAACAGGGAGGGATTCTGGATGAATAAAACACAATTCGTCTTTGCTGAGAATGAGTATATCTTCGCAAGGTGGGTCTCAGCCGACTGCTGGAAGGTGCCGCAGGTCATTGGAAATCGACAGGTTTCCGGCAAAATCAGTTTTACCAATCAGCGGATTATCTTCCTCGCCTCTGGTCTGATCGGCACACAGAAACTGAGCTGGGAGATCTCCATGCGGGAGATCTCCGCCGTCAAGCCCTGCCTGACCCCGCCGTTTTTCCCGTTCGGCATCGAGATCACCCTCAAGAGCGGAGATCTCTACCGGCTGGGCATGCTCAACCGCAAGAAATACATCAACTGGATTTCCCAAAACCTTCCTTTGCTCTGACACGGGGGTTCTTTCCGGCAAAACGGCTCCTTTTGGGCAGGCAAAAGCAAAGCGGCATGCAATCCCCCCTGCGGGGAAAACTGCATGCCGCTTTTTGTTTTGAACCGTTTAATCTACTGTCCTACCTGCCGCCGGCAACCCAAAATCCTTCCGTTCCTCCTCCGGCTGCAGCTCAGGCAGCAGATTCCAGTAGCGCTTGGGCATATTGGTCCGCCGGCAGCGGGGATTCTCCCGCGCGGCGATCGCAATGGTGTTATAAAACCGCCGCCAGAGCCGCCGGGTCTCCTCTTCTTCCTCGCTGACCGGTGGCAGGGTGAGACGGTCGACCGTCTCATACCGCAGCAGGTGCTCCTGCCAGATCATCACCTCGTGGTGGGTGCGGTCGTGAATCAGAAAGTTCTCGTTGCGGTACCGCCCGCAGAAATGTCCGGCAAAGAGGGGCAGCACCCGGTTCTTCGGCTCGATCTCGGCAACCAGCGCCCCGCCCACATCCGAAAACCGCAATAACCCCTTGTATTTGTGCGCCTCAGCGAGAGCGCGCTCGACCGCCGCCGATGCAGCGGCCACCACCGGATCCCCCCGCATTGCGGTCACCCCCCGTCCGACCCGGAACGCAAGCCGGGTAAAATCAAGGGCGAGCAGCTCCTTTTCGGGGTGTTCGGTCAGGTAGAGCCCCCGCACCAGCCGCGCCGCATCGGGGCTGATCTTTCGGGCGAGCCCGTTGAAGACCCGGTTTGCCCGGATCGGCTGGGATTCCACCCACCGCTCCTCGAACAGACTGGTCTGCTGCGGCTCACCAATCAAAATCGCGCCCGGCCGCTCCTTGCGGGCAAACGCCTCGAAGATGCAGCAGAGCATCCCCTCAAAACCGCCGTCATACAGATAGTTGATGTTCTCCCGCATCCAGACCTCGCCCCCGCCGCAAAAATCCCCTCTCAAAGACATTCGACCGCCGCCTCCCGCAGCTGCTCCCGCCGCACCGGCTCCCCAAAAAGGGAGAGCTGCTCGGTCTGAGCCAGCGGACTGCCGTCGATCAGCGCCCGCGCCGCCGACTTCCAGCCGCCGACAAGGCCCTCCCGCCGCCGGCCGCGGCAGAGCAGAAAATACTGTGCCCGCTTGAGCACCACCCCGATCCGCTTGAGATCCTCCCAGTCAAGGCTCCCCTGCCGCCGGGCGCGGACGATCCGGGCGGCACTGCGCGGTCCGATGCCCGGCACCCGCAGCAACAGCTCATACGCCGCCTTATTAACCTCGACCGGGAAGAGCTCGGGGTGGTTGAGCGCCCAGTTGCATTTTGGGTCGAGAAACGGGTTGAAGGCGGGGTGCTCCTCGTCCAGCAGCTCCTCCGCCGAAAAGTGGTAAAACCGCAGCAGCCAGTCCGCCTGATAGAGCCGGTGCTCCCGCAGCAGCGGGGGTTTTGTGTCCAGTGCCGGCAGCAGACTGTCCTGTGCCACCGGGATGTAGGCCGAGAAAAAGACCCGTTTGAGCCCGAACTTGCGGTAGAGCCCCTGGGTCAGCCGCAGAATCTGCAGGTCGGTCTCGGGGGTGGCCCCGACAATCATCTGGGTACTCTGTCCTGCCGGCGCGAAACGAGGCGCCTTTTTGTATTTTATGACGCTTTCTCTACTCTCTGTAATTCCATCCCGGATACCGGCCATCGGCCCGAGGATGTTCTGCTTGGTCTTACCGGGGGCAAGCAGCGCAAGACTCTTCTGGCTGGGCAGCTCGATGTTGACGCTCAGCCGGTCGGCCAGCAGCCCGAGCCGGGCGATCAAATCCGGATCGGTGCCGGGGATCGCTTTGGCATGGATGTAGCCGGTAAACTGACAGGGGCCCCGCAGCAGCTCGAGTGCCCGGATCATCTGCTCGGTCGCGTGGTCGGGGCTGCGGTCCACCCCGCTGGAGAGAAAGAGCCCCTCGATGTAGTTGCGCCGGTAAAACCGCATCGTCAGCTCGGCCAGCTCGGCCGGTTCGAAGGCGGCGCGAGGGGTGTCGCTGCTGCGCCGGTTGACGCAGTAGCGGCAGTCGTAGACGCAGCGGTTGGTCATCAGCACCTTGAGCAGCGAGATACACCGCCCATCCGCCGACCAGCTGTGGCAGATGCCGCAGTCGGCGGTGCTTCCCATCCCCGCCCCGCTCGGCGCACGGTCCCCCGCGCCGGAGGAGGTACAGGCCACATCATATTTTGCCGCATCGGTCAGAATGGTCAGCTTGTCCAGCAGATCCATCGATATCCCCCCATCCTGTCAAAAAAAGGCGGGCCTCTGCCCGCCTTCTGTCGCCGTAATCAGGCAGCCCGCCGCCGGGTTGGGGCATCGCCCTGCCGACCATCCGCCGAGTGCACCGTCCGCTGTCTGCGCCGGTCGGCGGGTTCCGCAAGTCCCCGCACAAAGAGCTGCCAGCTGCAGAGAAAGAGCACCGCCGCCACAAGCAGACGATAGAGCGAGCTGCTGTCCGACAGGCTCACCTCGCCCAGCACCATGATCCCCAAAAGACCGGCCAGAATTGCGAGCATATTCAGCAGAAAACTTCCTTTCATCTTGACTTCCCCCTCTTATATCCTGAGCGGATCTCCCGCATCTTTTCCTGTTGCCCTCATCATAATACAACTATTAGTTGTTGTCAAGTGTTATAACAACCATTTTTCAAGAAATAGTCAAATTTCTCTTTACAATTACAACCTGTAGTTGTATACTAATTGTAGAAAAAGGAGGTGCCGGCCATGTTTGCTGAAAATCTGAGAAAGCTGCGCCGGGAGCGCAAGCTCAGCCAGGGTGCCCTGGCCGCCGCGTTGCAGATCACCCAGCAGGCGGTGGGCAAGTGGGAGACCGGCCGCAGTCAGCCGGATGCCGTGATGCTGCGCCGGATCGCCGATCTGTTCGGGGTCAGCACTGATCTTCTGCTGGCCGGCGGACAGCCGGCGGCCAGGGTGCTCTCCTACACCGCGCCGGTCGAGCACCCGATCCCGGTGGTCGGCACGGTGCGGGCCGGTTTCGGCGCGCTGGCGCTGGAGGAGGACTGCGGGGTGGAGTACGCGCGGGTCAAGGATCCCGAGAACTACTTCTACCTGATCGTGCGGGGGGACAGCATGGAGCCCCGGATTCAGGACGGGGACCTCGCGCTGGTGCACCGCCAGTCGACGTTGGAGGACGGGGATCTCGGGGTCATCGTCTTCGGCGAGGAGGGCGAAGGCACCCTCAAGAAGTTCATCCGCCGGGGCAACGCAGTGGTGCTGCAGCCCTTTAACCCCGACTACCAGCCACAAGTACTGGTCGGGGAGGATCTTGACCGGCTCTACATCGCCGGCAAGGTGGTCGAGACCAAGGCGAAGTGGTAAAACAAAGGCGGCCGGGAGGAGATTCCTCCCGGCCGCCTTTCGTATCGGTCTCAGTCAAATTCCAGAACGCTGCCCGCCCCGACCGGATGGTAGGCGGGGCAATGGGCCGCAAAGAGGGCGAGGGCCGGCCCGCCGGTGCAGTGGCAGACGGCGGCGGTGGCGAGCTGCGGCCGCTCATTGAAGAAAGCGATGGTCGCCATCGCCCGCTCGGGGCCGCTCGCCTTGAGATGGGTTCCCCCGATCACCGCGATGACCGGGCGGCCCAGCCGCTCCTCGGCGGCGAGGATCATGTTGCAGACTCCGCTGTGGGCACAGCCGGTGAGCAGTACGATGCCCTCCCGCGCGGGCAGCGCCAGCGCGAGCTCGTGGTTGAACTCATCCCGCACCAGCACACCGCCCCGTTTCTGGCGAAACTCGTCGAGCATCGGCTCAAAATCACAGCGGCGCTCAAACCGGGAGAGCAGCGCTGTCTCCGGCTCGTCGGCGAAGGGGTGAAACACCGGGGTCTCAACATACCGGTGGGGGATCCGGCGGCGGATCAGTTCCCCGTCGGTCAGCCCGGTGCCGGTCGAGGTCAGGCTGCCGTCCGCCCGGCGGTGAAAGACCGGCCAGAGTGTGTCGGAGGAGAGATAAAACCGGTAGCCGCGGTCCAGACGCCGGTCAAAGAAGAGCGGCAGCGAGAGCCCGTGGTCGTAGTGGTTGTGGGAGAGGATCACCGTATCCACCCCGGCAATATCCACCCCGAGCGCGGCGGCGTTGTCGAGAAAATGATCCTGCCAGCCGGAATCCATCAGGATCTTGTGGTGATCGGTCTCGATAAAGACTGACAGCCCGTCCTCCGGCACAAGGTCCGGGCGGGCGGCGGTATTTTCGGAGAGGATGGTAATGCGGAGCATCGCAGGGTCCCCCTTTGCGCTGTGTTTTATCCAGTGTATCACAAATCGCCCCACAGGACAATCCGGACCACAGCTCTTTCCCCTCGCGCCATCGGCCAAAAATCTGCAACAACTTCTATCTTTTTTGCCGTTTCTGCAATTCTCTCCGGATCCGGGATCTTTTAGTATAGAAGAAAAATGGTGTGGCGGCGCTGCCGCACACAGAAAGAGGACTGATATGGAACTGCGGACCCGTTTTCTGCCAAAACTGCTCAACTGCGAGGTTGAGGAGTACCTTGCGCAGAATGATCTAATCTTTATTCCGGTCGGCTCGGTCGAGATGCACGGCGGGATGCCGCTGGAGTGCGAGACGGCGCTCAGCGAGGCAGCCGCCCTGCTGATGGCACAGCAGAGCGACGGGCTGGTGCTGCCGGGACTGGCCTATTTTTACGCCGGTGCGACCGCGATCGGCCGGGGAACCACCCAGGTCAGCGTGCAGCAGGGCACCGCCTACCTCGCAGCGATCGCCGACAGTCTGCTGCGGCAGGGCTTTCGCCGGCAGATCTACCTGAGTCTGCACGGACCGGCCCATCTGACCTGCAGCCCGATGGTGCGGGACTTCTTCGACCGCACCGGCGCGCCGGCGCTCTACATCGACCTGATGCTGCAGCTCGACCGATTGGGCAAAGACCTGCTGGCAGAGCACAGCAGCCTTGCCGAAAAGCTTGATCTGCTGATCCTCGGCGCCTACCGGCTGCTCGGACGGCTGGACGAGATCCCACTGGGCGATCGGTTCGCCGCGCAGCCGCCCTCCACCGTCTCCCCTTTTTCCCCGCTGTTCTCGGCCGCCTACCAGAGCGGAGCGGTGGGCTACTGTTTCGGCGCGCCGGCGGATCATATGCCGACCATCCCGCTGCCCGATCCCGCCCACCGCGAGCTGATCGCACAGGAGGGAGAAACGGCGCTGCGGGAGCTGGTTCTCCGGATCGATCCCGCCGCCCTTGCGGCCCAGCTGACCGCGCTCGGCGAATTTGCGGGCAGGGTGCGGAAAGAGTATCCCTGGTCGGCCCGATAAGCAGAAAAAGAGAGAGGGACCCCGGCAGATTGCCGGGGTCCCTCTCTTCTGTTTTTAATCAGGCAAAATCCCGGATCGCGCCGACCGGGCAGTTCTTGACACACTCGCCGCAGCCGGTGCATTTTTCGGGGTCAATCCGCGCGAGATTGTTCTCGACGGTCACCGCCCCGGTGGGGCAGACCTTGGTGCACTTCATGCAGCCGATGCAGCCGACGGTGCAGCTCTTGTGGGTCACGGCGCCCTTCTCGGTATTCGAGCAGAGAACGACCGGACGGGTCGAGACCGGACGGACCGAGATGATGTGCTTGGGACAGACCTTGGCGCACTCGCCGCAGCCGGTGCACTTGTCGGGATCCACCACCGAGACGCCGTCCACGACATGGATCGCATCAAATTTGCAGGCCTTGACGCAGTCGCCAAAGCCGGTGCAGCCGAAGGAGCATGCCTTCGGGCCACCGTAGAGGGAGGCCGCCGCACAGCTCTTGACCCCCTGGTACTCGTACTTTTCCTTGGCCTTCTCACAGCTGCCCTGGCAGAGCACCACCGCCCGCATCGGGGTGGCGGCGCCGGCCGAGGTGCCCATGATGGCGGCGACCGCGTCGGCACACTTTTGCCCACCGGGCACACAGCGGCCGATCTCGGCCTCGCCCGAGACGATTGCCTTGGCGTAGTCGGCGCAGCCGGCAAAGCCGCAGGCGCCGCAGTTGGCGCCGGGCAGCGCCTCGGTCACCTCACCGATGCGGGGATCCTCCTCGACCGACAGGTATTTGGAGGCGATGACCAGAATCGCCGCGCCGACCAGACCGAGGCCGGAGACGATCGCAATTGCGGATACAATACTCATCATTTCACATTCCTCCCTTACATCCCGAAGATGGTCTCCACCAGGCCGCCGAAACCGGTGAAGGAGAGGGAGACGATGCTGGCGGCCACGAGGGTGATCGGCAGCCCTTCAAAGGCCTTGGGGGGCTGCGCGTCCTCCAGCCGCTTGCGCACGCCGGAGAAGAGCACCATCGCGAACATGAAACCGAGGCCGGCGCCCAGCGCGCAGACGATGCTCTCGATATAGCTGTACTGGTTGTCGAGGTTCAGGATGGTGACACCCAGAATGGTGCAGTTGGTGGTGATGAGGGGCAGGTAGATGCCCAGCGCCCGGTAGAGCGGGGGCATGAACTTCTTCATGACCGTCTCGAGCAGCTGTACCAGCACCGCGATGATCAGAATGAAGACGATGGTCTGCAGATAGGCGAGCTTATAGGGCACCAGCAGATAGGTGTAGACCGGCCAGGTGGCGAGGGTCGCCACCACCATGACGAAGGTGACGGCGGCGGACATGCCGACCGCGGAATCCAGCTTTTTCGACACGCCGAGGAAGGGGCAGATGCCGAGGAACTTGACCAGCACATAGTTGTTGGTCAGGATCATGCTGAAAAAGATAAAGGCGAGTTTTGCAGCCATTATTCACACCCTCCTTCCCCATGACAATTCTTGCTGTTGGGGCAGCCGGCGCAGCCGATCTTCTCGGGATCGGTCTCGACCTTCTTGCCCTGCTTTTTGTCCAGTGTGATGGCCAGCGCCATCAGCACGCCGAAGACGAAGAAACCGCCCGGAGGGCTGGCGAGAATCGCCATCGGCTCGATCGACGCGGGCAGGATCTGGACGCCGAACAGAGTGCCGGCGCCCAGCAGCTCCCGCACAAAGCCCATCAGGGTCAGGGTGATGGTGAAACCGAGTCCCATGCCCAGGCCGTCGAGGGCCGAGTCGATGATCCCGTTCTTGCTGGCGAACATCTCGGCGCGGCCGAGGATGATGCAGTTGACCACGATCAGCGGCAGATAGACGCCCAGCGCCTCGTACAGCGGCCGGACAAACGCCTGCACCAGCATCATGACGATGGTGACAAAGCCGGCGATGATGGTAATGAACGCCGGGATCCGGACCTTGTCCGGGATGATTTTGCGGCAGGCCGAGATGGCCATATTCGAGAAGATCAGCACGAAGGTCGCCGCAAGACCCATGCCGATGCTGTTGAAGACCGCCGTCGTGATCGCAAGGGTCGGGCAGGTGCCCAGCACCAGCCGCAGGTTCGGGTTTTCATGCAGCAGACCATTGGTGACGATCGACAGCTTGCTCTTTTTGTTTTCCATCCTCTGTTACGCCTCCTTCACGGTCTGATAGGCCGACATCGCAGCATCCACCACGGTGAACACGGCATTGGAGGAGTAGGTCGCGCCACTGACGGCCGCGACCCCATCGGTCCCGGTTTTGCCCTTGAACTGGTCGGTGAAGTCGGCCTCCATGACCTTCTTGCCGACGCTGGGGGTCTCATTGTTGTCCATGACCTGGATGGCCGAGATGGTCCCGTCCGAGGTAATGCCGACCATGACCGGCACATCGCCGCCATAGCCCTTGGCCGAGCCGGTGATGACATAGCCCGCGCCGTTGTCGGCCGCCCAGACCTCGCTGACCACGTCATCGGTGTACTCCAGCTGGGTAAAGGCATCCGCCTCGGGCAGCAGCGCGATCCGGCCGGCGTCGGCCTCCTTCTTCGCGTTGGCGTCGATCACCGGCTGGGTGATCGCGTGGGTGCCCGCCAGCAGCCCCGAAACGACGACGCAGATCAGGGTGAGGACCAGAATCGGGCGGACGATCTCCTCAAAGATATTCTTCTTTTTGCTCATTTCTTTTTCCCTCCTCCCAGCGGTTTCTGGCGGGTGAGGTCATTGATATAGGGAACAAAGAGGTTCATCAGCAGGATCGCGTAGGAGACGCCCTCCGCCGAGGTCGCCCAGAACCGGATCCCGCAGGTGATGATCCCGAGCCCCAGACCATAGACCAGCTTGCCGGTCAGGGTGTAGGGGGAGGTGACATAATCGGTCGCCATGAAGATGGCGCCCAGCATCAGACCGCCCGAGAGCAGCTGCACCAGCGGCTCCTGGCCGGCCAGCAGACTGACCACCGCGACGGTCGCGAGATAGGTGACCGGGATGACCGGAGAGATGACCCGGCGCACCACCAGCCAGATCCCGCCCAGCAGCAGCGCTGCGGCGCAGGTCTCGCCCAGCACACCGCCGTGGGTGCCAAGGAAGAGGGTCAGCAGCGGCAGGTCGGCGTTCCGGGTGGCGACCAGCGGGGTCGCACCCGCCAGCGCCGATACCCCGTTGGTGACCTCGGGGTAGGCGTAGGCGGTCATCCGGCCGGCGAAACTGACCGCCAGCACGATCCGGCCGACGATGGCCGGGTTTGCGAAATTGTGGCCCAGACCGCCGAACAGCTGCTTTGCGATCACGATCGAGACAAACGCACCGATGACCGCAATCCACAGCGGAATGGTGGAGGGCAGATTGAAGGCCAGCAGGATACCGGTCACCACCGCCGAGAGATCGGCGATGGGGTTCGATTTCTTCATCAGCCGGCAGTACAGGTACTCAAATACCACGCAGGCCGCTACCGTCACCGCGATGACCAGCAGTGCCCGCAGCCCGAAGATGATGGCGCTCGCCACGATGGCCGGGCAGAGTGCGAGAATCACGTCGAGCATGATCTTCTGGGTCGAGGAGTTGTCCCGGATATGGGGCGACGCCTTGACGAGCATGTTGTTTTCCATTATTTCTTCTTCGCCCCTTTCCGCAGCATGGCCTTTGCCAGCCGCATCGTCTCGGTGACCGGCCGCTTTGCCGGGCAGACATAGCTGCAGCTGCCGCACTCCATGCACAGGTCGACCATCAGCCGGTCGAGCTCGGCGACATTCTGCGCGTTATAGGCCTTGGCGATGATGACCGGCGACAGGCCGATCGGGCAGGTCTCAATGCAGCGGCCGCAGTGGATGCACTCTCCCGCCGGAGGCAGCTTTGCCTCCTCGCGGGTGAAGGCGAGCACCGCGTTGTTCTGCTTGAGGATCGGGAAGGAGAGGTCCGCCACCGAGACGCCCATCATCGGGCCACCGGTGATGATCTCGCCGACATTCTCCTTGAGACCACCGCAGTAGTCCAGCACCTCCTTGATCGCGGTACCGACGATGACCCGCAGATTGCGGGGTTCGACCACCGCACTGCCGTCCACCGTCAGCCGGCGGGCGACCAGCGGCATACCGGTGCGCAGATAGCTCGCGACAAAGGCGACGCTCGAGACATTCATCACGATGCAGCCCACATCGCTGGGCAGCCCGCCGCGCGGGACCTCTCGGCCGGTGCAGCTCTCGATCAGGATCTTCTCGGCGCCCTGGGGGTAAACGCTGGGCAGCGGCTTGACCTTGATCGAGGGATCCCCCTTGATCAGCGAGAACATCACGTCCATCGCCTCGGGCTTGTTGCGCTCGATGCCGATAATGACGTTCTTGATCGCGAGCCACTTCTTGACCGCGAGGATTCCCTCGATGATGTCCTGCGGATTCTCAACGAATTCCCGGTTGTCGGCGGTGATATAGGGTTCGCACTCGGCACCGTTGATGACCAGGGTGTCGATGACCGACAGATCCTTCATCGTCAGCTTGACGGCGGTCGGGAAACCCGCGCCGCCGAGGCCCACCAGGCCGCTGTTGCGGATAGCGGTGGTAAAGGACTCATAGTCATTGACCTTCGGCGGTGCGATCGCGGGATCCACCGTCTGCTCCCCGTCCGAGGTAATCTCGACCGCCGGCACCCAGGCGCCGCTCGAGATCTGGATCGGGCGCAGATCGGTCACGGTGCCCGAGACGCCCGAGTGGATCGGCGCTGAAACATACCCCTCCGCGCGGCCAATCAGGGTACCGACAAATACCTTGTCCCCCTTCTTGACCATCGGAACCGCGGTGGCGCCGATATGCTGCTGCATCGGCAGCAGGATCTTCTCCGGTACCGGCAGATCCACCGTCGCAATATTCTGCGTGTTCTTGTTGTGGGCCAGGCGGGCGCCCTTTGCCGCACGCTTGAAAATATTTTTCATTTCCCGAAAACCCCTCCCTCTTCTTTCCTTTCGCCCGTGTAAAGAAGTTGTCCCGCGTCGATTTCGCCGCGGGAGATGCGTTGCCTTTTGGTAACGTAGTCTACATTATACAGCCTTCCCTCATTTTTTACAATGAAAACCGCAAATTTTTACAGTTTGAACCGACATCTCACCCCGCTTTCCACCCTATTTTGGTGATTTTCCGCTGCAAGTATGTTATAATATTTGTGAAATCCGGCGCACTGCGCCGCAAATCCGCCGGCCAACGGCCGGACAGCGAGGTGATCTGTCTTGGCCTTTCCGGTCAGTTACTCCAAAACACCGCTGGTACTCGATGCGGTGAGCGCCCTCAAAATCACCCATTTCTATGGGCACAGTGCGTTGGATGAGGTGTACAGCTATCTGCGCATCTTCGTGCAGGACGGTGCGCTGGTCTTCAGCCTGACCAGTTTTGAGCAGCATCCGCCCGAGAACAGCCGGGTCGGAGCCGCCTTCAGTTTTGATCCGGAGGGCCGCCGTCAGCTGTTTGTCAGCGCCAACCACGATCTCTCTCTCTGCGCTGAGATCCGCACCGACGGCACGGCGGCGCAGCCGATCACCTTCGACACCCCGCCCGCCCTCTTCGGCGGTTCGGATGAACAGGGCTTTTACTGGGGCTGCCGGTTCCTGCTCGGCCCGGCGCTGATCAAACAGCTGGGGGGAAAGCTGCTGCCGGGCAGCGTCTTTCTCGGCAATGCTTACAAGTTTGCCGACGGCGAGCGCGCCTACGGCGCCGCCTTCCCCGCTCCGCCGTCCGCAGTGGTCGGCGACCGAAACGGATTCGGGGAATTTGTAGTAGTTCCCTATTGAATCTCGTTTTATAGACAGAATGGTATTCACGGCGCCGACGGCGCTGTCCGCATCAGAGCAGAAACGGAGGAAACAGAATGTTGAAAGGGTTACTCAAGATCTTCATCACACTGGCGGGGCTCTTCGCCGCGGTGGCCGGGCTGAGCTATCTCAGCCGGAAAAATGCCGACCAGTATATCGAGATCTACGACGACGAGGACGAAGAAGAGGACGCCTTCTGAATCGCCGAAAAAAGGGAGGGGAAAATTCCCCTCCCTTTTTATTCTGTGAGATTTTCGCCGATTCGGGCGAGCAGCGACGATAGATTCTCCCGGTCCTCGGCGGTCAGTCCGCGAAAAAGTCCGCTGAGAAAGGCATCCTGCGCCTGTTTTGCCTGCCGCACCGGCTCGGCGGCGGCCTCGGTCAGCCAGAGCCGCACCCGGCGGCGGTCCTCCTCATCCCGGTTCTGCCGCAGCAGGCCCCGGGCGGTCAGCTGTTCCACCGAGGCGCAGACCTGCGACTTTGCCATCCCCCGCAGCCCTACCAGCGCCGCGGCGGTGTTGCGGCCGGGGTGGTTGTGCAGAAAGAGCAGCAGATCCACCTCGCTGCGGGTCAGCGCCCAGTCCGCCATCACCTGTCCCAGTGCGGCGGCGTAAGCTCGTTTGAACTGCCGGCCCCAGCGGAAGAGCAGCTCCCACTCCTGCGCGGTCGGCAGTCCGGTCTCAGGCATTGAAGACATACCGGTCCAGCCGGTCAAAAGCCTCTTTCACCCGGGACAGCGGCAGCGCGAGGTTCATCCGGATGTGACAGGGCCCGTGGAACATCCGCCCGTCCTGCCAGGCGACCCCGACGTCCCAGCCGGCCTTCTCGACCCAGTCGATGGTCTTGCCGTGTTTTGCGCACCACTCGGTGCAGTCGATGAAGAGCATGTAGGTTCCCTGTGGCTTGACCACCCGCACCCCGTCGAAATGGGCGGCGATGTAGTCACAGGCATAGTCGACGTTGCCCGCGATCACCTGCCGCAGCTGATCGACCCATTCCTCCCCCTCGGCATTGTAGCCGCCGATGAGGGCGTGCATCCAGAGCACATTCATCGAGTTGTAGTGGGAGAGCGAGGACTCCTTGTCGATCCGCTCCCGCAGCGTCTTGTTATAGATGATATGGTAGCTGCCCACAAGGCCCGCGAGGTTGAAGGTCTTGGAGGGGGCGTAGAGCGCGACGGTGCGCATCCGGGCATCCTCCGACACCGACTGGGTCGGGATGTGCTGGAACCCGGGGCGGATGATGTCCGACCAGATCTCGTCCGAGACGACCATCACGTCGTGCTTTTGGAACAGCGCCATCGCCTTCTCAATCTCCCACCGCTCCCAGACCCGGCCACAGGGGTTGTGCGGGCTGCAGAAGATCGCGGCGTGGATCTTTTCTTTGACGATCTTTTGCTCCATGTCCTCAAAGTCCATCCGCCAGACGCCGTCGTCATCCAGCACCAGCGGGCTGTGGATGATGCTGTATCCGTTGTTTTTCAGGCAGCCGGTAAAGCCGATGTAGGTCGGGGAGTGGACCAGCACCTTGTCCCCCCGTGAGCAGAAGACATTCAGTGCGCTGACCACCCCGCCGAGCACCCCGTTCTCATAGCCGATGCAGTCCCGGGTGAGATTTTCCACCCCGTTGCGATCCCGCTGCCAGCGGAGAATCGCGTCGTAAAAAGCATCGCTGGGGTCGAAATAGCCGAACGCCGGGTGCTGCACCCGCTCGATCATCGCCTGCTGAATCGCGGGCGGCACCGGAAAGTTCATGTCCGCCACCCACATCGGGATGACGTCGAATCCCTCCTTCGGCGGGTCGGGGGCAAAGCCCTTACCGAGGCCGTCGACCGCGATGGCGTCCTTGCCGTGGCGATCCATAATGCTGGTGAAATCGTAGGTCATGCCGGTCTCCTCCCTTCGGCAATCAGCGGTTCTGATACATCTCCTTGTAGTACTCCAGATACGCTCCGCTGGTAACCCGGTCCATCCACTCGGTGTTGGCCAGGTACCAGTCGATAGTCTTCTCGATGCCGACCTCAAAGGTGGTCTCGGGATACCAGCCCAGCTCGTCCTTGATCTTCTGGGGATCGATGCCGTAGCGGCGGTCGTGTCCCAGCCGGTCCGCCACATGGGTGATGAGTTCTTCGCTGATGCCTTCGTCCTGCAGGCGGTCATGCAGCTGGGCGATCACCGTCTTG
>DXIA01000139.1 GCA_019113125.1 Candidatus Pygmaiobacter gallistercoris
TGCACTTTCTCCATCCAAAATTCTGAGGCAGAACTGCAAAGCACCGTAAAAAGGTCGATTTTGATGCGGGTGCAAGGAAAAGCACCGAAGGCACCCTTTGTGGTTGTCGAGGTGGTTTGACGCCGCAGCCGCGCAAAAGCGGCCTTTTTACGGCGATGTTTTCTTATCCTGCCACACCTAGTGGCTTGCGCGCTATTTTTTGGGGGCGGACCCCGGTTTGCCGCCGCCGCTTTGCCCGGTGGGGACCCCTTTTCAGCGGCGGGTCTGGCGGGCGCTTGCGGCGATTCCCTACGGCAGCACCACCAGCTATGCCGCGCTCGCCGCGTCACTTGCCCGGCAGGGATTCCCCACCTCGGCCCGGGCGGTCGGGGGCGCGGTGGGGCGCAACCCGATTTCGGTGCTCCTGCCCTGTCACCGGGTGGTCGGCGCCGACGGCGGTCTGACCGGCTACGCCGGCGGTATCGACCGCAAGCGGGCGCTGCTCGCGCTGGAACGGGACGGAGCGCTCCCAAAGCGGTGGAGCGGGCTGTAAGTTCCATGCCGCCCTGAGCGTTTCCACCGGTAGACGGCGGGCGCTGGGGACGGGCTGCCGGAACGCCGCTTGCTCTGGAACAGCCCGTGTATTATACTATGGTAAAAATCCGCAGGAAGGGATATCTGTGAGATGATCAAAATACTATTTGTCTGCCACGGCAATATCTGCCGCAGTCCGATGGCGGAGTTCCTCTTTCGGGATCTGCTCCAAAAGCAGGGCCTTGCCGACCGCGCGCTGGTGGCGAGCGCCGCGACCAGTGCGGAGGAGATCGGCAACCCGGTGTATCCGCCCGCGCGGCGCAAGCTCGCCGAATTCGGCATCCGCACCGACGGAAAGACGGCGGCGCGGCTGACCCGGTCGGACTACGCCCGCTGGGATTATCTGATCGGGATGGAACGGGTGAACCTGCGGAACATGCGGGCGATCTTCGGGCCAAAGGACCCCGCCGGCAAGCTGCACCTGCTGCTGGATTTCACCGACCGGCCGGGTGAGATCGACGACCCCTGGTACACCCGCGATTTTGACACCGCCTGCAAGGAGATCCTGCGCGGCTGCAGGGGGCTGCTCGATCATCTGCGGCGGACCGGCGAGCTGTAAACCCGCACTGCATTTTTGGGAGGCAACGACAATGGCGCTAAAGACACAGATCCGCTCGCTGCGGTTTCTCAGAGACCTGCTGCTCAGCCAGCGGTGTACCGGCATGATCCCCTACACACCCGATCCCAAGCCGGAGTACACCGGCCGGCAGCCGACCCAGAGACTGCCGCGCACCACCCCGGAGGAGGAGAAGATGAGCAGCGGCGCGCTGGCCGCGCTCTACCGCTCGATTGCGGCGGAGCGGGGCGGCAACGCCCACGCGCTGATCGTGGCGCGGCAGGGGCGGGTGGTCAGCGAGGGGTGGTTTGCCCCCTACCGCCCCGGTGTCTGGCATGTGACCCATTCCCTCTGCAAGAGCTTTACCGGGACCGCGGTGGGCATCGCGATCGGGGAGGGCCATTTCCGGCTGGAGGACCGGGTGGCGGATTATTTTCCCGAATACTGCAACTTCTTCACCAGCCGGCGCACCCGGGCGATCACGGTGCGCCACCTGTTGACCATGTCCAGCGGGATCTCCTTCAACGAGATGGGCCAGTCGCTCGAGAGCGATTGGCTGCGGGGGATCTTTGAATCCGAGATCCTCTTTGAGCCGGGCAGTCATTTTTTGTACAACAGCATGAACAGCTATCTGCTCAGCGCGCTGATCAAGCGGACGACCGGGCAGGGGCTGGTGGAGTTTCTCACCCCCCGCATCTTCGAGCCGCTCGGATTCGGTCCGGTGGGGTGGGAGAAATGCCCCCGCGGCATCGAGAAGGGCGGCTGGGGGATGTACCTCGACCCGGAGGACATGCTGAAGTTCGGCCAGCTGTACCTGCAGCGGGGGCGCTGGCAGACCCCGCAGGGAGAGCGGCAGCTGATCCCCGAGAGCTGGGTGGAGCAGGCGACCCGCACCCAGATCAAGGGCAGGGAAGGGGAGTACGGCTGGCACATCTGGACCGACAGCAGCGATGGGAGCTTTCTGATGAACGGGATGTTCGGCCAGTATGTCGCGGTCTTCCCCCACCAGCAGGTGGTCGCGGTGCTGCTGTCCGGCAGCGGGAACCTGTTTGCGGAATCGGCCTCCTACCGCTGCCTGCGGGAGGGGATCGCCGCGGCCTGCAGCGGGCAGACGGACGGCCATGCCGCGCGGGCGGATCTCGAGCGGGTGGTTGCGGGCCTCGAATACATGCGCCCGGCGCCGGCCGCGCGGCGCCCGGGGCTGCGGCGCGGTGCGCTGCGCTGGCTGCGCCGTTTTTACAAGGGGGACGGGGGACCGCGGGCCCTGCCGGAGCTCGAGCCGTTCTGCGCCGGCAGCTGGGAGTTCGGCCCCAGCCGCGGCGGTCTGCTGCCGATGATTCTGCAGGTGATGGACAGCAATTTTTCCTCCGGCCTGCGCCGGCTGCGGCTGCGGCGGGAGGAGGACCGCCTGCTGCTCGACTGGGAGGAGGAGGGCGGCAAGCTCTGCCTGCCGGTCGGGCTGGGCAGCTGGGAGAGAGGCAGCATCACGCTGCGGGGCGAGACCTTTCTCACCGCGGCAAAGGCGGAGCTGCGGCCCAACGAGGACCTGGTTCCGGTGCTGATCCTCACCGTCTGCCTGCCCGAGCACAGCTCGGGCCGCAGGATCAAGCTCTCGATCCTCGAAGACGGCCGGCTGCTGGTGCGGATGGATGAGAATCCCAGCCTGACCCAGGCGATCGAGAAGGTGATCGGGCAGGCGGCGAGCACCGGCGGCAAGAACCCGCTGTCGGATCTGCTGCTGGGCAACGATTATGCCCGCTATCGGATGGACCAGCTGATCGCGCCGCATCTCGTCGGCAAACCGCAGAAGAAGTGAGAACAGGAGGAACAGATGCAGCAGCAACAGCAGGCCGCGCAGAGCGATTTTTCAAGGGGCGGGGTGGAGGCGAATATTCTGCGCCTGGCCGGCCCGATGGTGGTCGCACAGCTGATCAATGTGCTGTACAACATCGTCGACCGGATGTACATCGGCCACCTGCCGCAGGCGTCGGGCAACGCGCTGACCGGGCTCGGGGTCACCTTTCCGCTGATCACCCTGGTCATCGCCTTCGCCAATCTCTACGGCGCCGGCGGTGCGCCGCTGTTTTCGATGGCCCGCGGGCGGCGGGATTCCGATGCGGCCCGGCGGATCATGGGCAATGTCTTCACCCTGCTCACCGGGACCGGACTGCTGCTGACCCTGCTGCTGCTCGCGGCAAAGCGGCCGCTGCTCTATCTGTTCGGCGCGAGTGAGACGACCTACCCCTATGCCGACGCCTATCTGACCATCTACCTGTGCGGCAGCGTCTTCGTCATGCTCGGGCTGGGGATGAACAACTTCATCAATGCGCAGGGGTTTGCCCGCACCGGGATGGCCACCGTCCTCATCGGCGCGGTGCTGAACATCCTGCTCGACCCGCTCTTCATCTTTGTCCTGGACATGGGGGTGCGGGGCGCGGCGCTCGCGACGGTGCTCTCCCAGCTGGTCTCGGCGGCCTGGGCGGTCGGCTTTCTCTGCTCGCGGCGCAGCCTGCTGCGGCTGGAGCGGCGCTGGCTGGGGCTGCGCTTTGCCACGGTGCGGCAGATCGTCTCGCTCGGGTTTTCCAGCTTTATCATGTCGGTGACCAACAGCGCGGTCCAGAGCGTCTGCAACGCCACGCTGCAGGGCTATGGCGGCGATCTCTATGTCGGGGTGATGACCGTCCTCAACTCGGTGCGGGAGGTCGTCCAGACGGTCATCAACGGGCTGACCAACGCCGCCCAGCCGGTGATGAGTTTCAACTTCGGCGCGCGGGAGTACCGCCGGGTGCGCCGGGGCATCCTCTTCACCACCGCGGCCTGCATCGTCTACACCGTCACGGTCTGGGCGCTGCTGTTTTTCTTCCCCCGCGCCTTTATCGTCCTCTTCAATGACAACCCCTCGCTGGTCGAGGCCTGCGTCCCGGCGATGCAGCTGTACTTTTTCGGCTTTTTCATGATGTCGCTGCAGATGGCCGGGCAGGCGGCCTCGGTGGCGCTGGGCCGCTCCAAACAGGCGATCTTCTTCTCGCTGCTGCGCAAGGTGTTTATCGTCATCCCGCTCACCCTGCTGCTGCCGCGGCTGTTCGGCCTTGGGGTCGACGGGGTCTTTCTCGCCGAGCCGATCTCCAACTTCATCGGCGGCGCCGCCTGCTATCTGACCATGCTGCTGACCATCTGGCGCCGGCTGGTGCTGGCGGAGAAAAGTGCGGCGGCGGGGAACTGTTAAAAAATTAACGCAAAAGGTGTGTCAGGATAAGAAAACAACGCCGTAAAAAGGCCGCTTTTGCGCGGCTGCGGCGTCAAAACGTCTCGACAACCACAAAGGGTGCCTTCGACGTTTTTCCTTGCACCCGCATCAAAATCGACCTTTT
>DXIA01000140.1 GCA_019113125.1 Candidatus Pygmaiobacter gallistercoris
GCTGCAAACCGGCTATGATAAGAACGCATCCCAAACCACCCCCCGGGGGGTGGGGTATATAGGAGGGAAAACTGGATGAAGGAACAGTTCAATGTCACCGGCATGACCTGCGCGGCCTGCAGCGCCCATGTCGAGAAGAGCGTCCGCAAGCTGCCGGGGGTCACCTCGGTTGCGGTCAATCTGCTCGGCGGCAGCATGGCGGTGGAGTATGATGAAACCAAGCTGAATGAGGAGCAGATCTGCGCGGCGGTCAAGGCGGGCGGCTACGGCGCCACCCCCCGCAACCAGGCCGCGGCGGCCAAGGCGCCGGCGGCGCCGGGCGGCGCGATCGCGGAGGAGCTGGCCGGTCTGCGCCGGCGGCTGATCCTCTCGATCTGCTTTCTGATCCCGCTGATGTACGTCTCGATGGGGCACATGCTGGGGCTGCCGACCCCCGGGTTTCTGGTGGGGACCGAGAACGCGATCACCTTCGCGATGACCCAGCTGCTCTTAACCCTGCCGATCCTCTACATCAACCGCAAATACTACGAGGGCGGATTCCGGGCGCTGTTCCACGGCGCGCCGAACATGGACTCGCTGATCGCGATCGGGTCGGCCGCGGCGGTGATCTACGGTCTGGTGGCGATCTTCGCAATGGGCTACGGGCTCGGACACGGGGATCTCGATCTGGTCGAGCAGTACCACATGGATCTCTACTTCGAGTCGGCCGGCACCATTCTGACCCTGATCACGGTGGGCAAGTTCCTCGAGACCCGCTCCAAGGGCCGGACCAGCGATGCGCTGACCAAGCTGATGGACCTCGCCCCCAAGACGGCGGTGGTCGAGCGGGACGGCGTCGAGCAGGAGATCCCGGTCGAGGAGGTCGCGGTCGGCGATCTGGTGCTGGTGCGGCCGGGCGGAAGGGTTCCGGTCGACGGCGAGATCCTCGAGGGCAACGCGGTGCTGGATGAATCGGCGCTGACCGGCGAGAGCATGCCGGTCGACAAGGGACCCGGCGACCGGGTGCTCTCGGCGTCGATCAACCAGACCGGCTTTCTGAGACTGCGGGCGACCCGGGTCGGCGCCGACACCACCCTCTCCCAGATCGTGCGTCTGGTGGAGGAGGCCAACGCCGGCAAGGCCCCGATCGCAAAACTGGCCGACAAGGTCAGCGGGATCTTTGTGCCGACGGTCATCACCATCGCGGTGCTGGCGGCGGGCATCTGGCTGCTGCTGGGTGAATCGGTGAGTTTCGCCCTCTCGATCGGCATCTCGGTGCTGGTCATCAGCTGCCCCTGCGCCCTCGGCCTTGCCACCCCGACCGCCATCATGGTCGGCACCGGCAAGGGCGCCGAGCACGGCATCCTCTTCAAGTCGGCCGAGAGCCTTGAGATCGCCCACACGGTGGACGCGGTGGTGCTGGACAAGACCGGCACCCTGACCGAGGGCCGGCCGGAGGTCACCGATCTGCTGCCCGCCGCCGGGGTGGAGCCGATGCGGCTGCTGCGGATCGCGGCGGCGATCGAGCACCCCAGCGAGCACCCGCTCGCGGCGGCGATCCTGCGCCGGGCGGGCAACGAGGGGATCGAGGCCCCCGCTGCGGAGAACTTTGCCGCGGTGCCCGGGCAGGGGGTCCGCGGGCAGGTGGAGGGCGGCGAGGTGCTGGCCGGCAACCTGCGGATGATGCAGACGGTCGGGCTCTCCGCCGCCGACTTCGGGGTGGACGCCGACGCGCTGGCGGACCAGGGCAAAACACCCCTCTTCTTCGCCTGTGACGGCAAGCCGCTGGGGGTGATCGCGGCGGCGGATGTCGCCAAGCCGACCAGCAAGGCCGCGGTGGAGGAGCTGCGGCGGATGGGCATCGAGGTCGTGATGCTGACCGGCGACAACCGGCGCACCGCGCAGGCGATCCAGAGCCAGCTCGGCATCGACCGGGTGGTGGCCGAGGTGCTGCCGCAGGACAAGGAGCGGGAGGTCGCCGCGCTGCAGAAGGACGGCAAGCGGGTGGCGATGATCGGGGACGGCATCAACGACGCCCCCGCCCTCGCCCGGGCGGATGTCGGCATCGCGATCGGCGCGGGCACCGACATCGCGATCGAGAGCGCGGATCTGGTGCTGATGCGCAGCGACCTGCTGGACGCCGTGACCGCGCTGCAGCTCTCCCGCTCGGTGATCCGGAACATCCGGGAGAACCTGTTCTGGGCCTTCTTCTACAACGCGATCGGGATCCCCCTCGCGGCGGGCGTTTTCTACCCGATCTGGGGCTGGAAACTGAACCCGATGTTCGGCGCGGCGGCGATGAGCCTCTCCTCCTTCTGCGTGGTCTCCAACGCGCTGCGGCTCAAGCTGTTTCGGCCGAAATTCCACACGGCATGTTCCGAGGGCAGCTGCCCTCTGAGCAACGCGCCGGACCCTGTGCCGGCCGCGGATAACAACCATGAGAACCTACAGGAAAGGACGGAAACTGAAATGAACAAGACGATCAAGATCGAGGGCATGATGTGCGACCACTGCAAGATGCGGGTGGAAAAGGCGCTGTCCGGTGTCGCCGGGGTCAGCTCGGTCGCGGTGGATCTCGCCGCGAAACAGGCGGTTGTCACCCTGAGCGCCCCGGTGGAGGACAGTGCGCTGACCGCCGCCGTCACCGAGGCCGGCTACGAGGTCACCGGAATCGAATAATTCCGGGAAAGTGAGGCAACAAGGTGAAGGCAGACAGAGCACAGATTACCCGGCTGCTCAAGACCGCGCGCGGCCAGATTGACGGGCTGCTGCGGATGGTGGAGGAGGATCGCTACTGCATCGACATCTCCAACCAGCTGATGGCGGCCGACGCGATCCTCCGCAAGGCGAACCGGGAGGTTCTGCGGGCACATCTCGAGGGGTGTGTCCGGGATGCCTTCGAGGGCGCAAACGAGGAGGAGAAGGACCGCAAGATCGCCGAGATCCTCGGCGCGATGGATTCCCTCTCCCGCTGAGAGAAAAAGAAAACCGGCCGGTTCCAGATTGGAACCGACCGGTTTTTCCGTTTATATCAGCAGGTTGCGCCGCCCTCGACCACCTTGTCGAGCACCGCGCTCTTGTCCAGCTTGCCGTTGAGCAGCTTGTCCTCGACATAGTCAAAGCCGAGCCGCGCGATCGTATCGGCGAACCGCTCGCCGCTGATGCCCTCGTCCCGGAAGAAGAGGATGGTCTTCTCGACCAGCTCGAGCAGCTCCTCCTCGCTGGTGAAGATCTTGGAGAGCGGACGGCCCTCGGCGATCTTCTTGCCCCAGCGGCCGCCGATGGTGACCTTGTAGCCGTAGGTGCTGTTCTCCACCGCCTTGAAGGGGCACTTGGAGACGCAGCGGCCGCAGTGGTTGCAGAGGTTCGGGTCGATCGCGAGCCTGCCGTCCACCAGCTTGGCCGCGCCGATCGGGCAGGCCTTCTCGATCTGGCAGACCTTGCAGCCGCGGCACTTGTCGAGCTCCGGCTCGGGGATCCGCTGGCCGATGATGCCCAGATCATTCAGGTTCGGCTTGACGCAGTTGTTCGGGCAGCCGCCGACCGCGAGCTTGAACTTGTGGGGCAGCGAGACATTGTGGTAGCCGACATAGAACAGCTCGTGCAGTTTCTGGCTCAGCGCAAAGGTGTCGCAGAGACCGTACTGGCAGGTGGTACCCTTGCAGGAGACCACCGGGCGCACCTTCGAGCCGGTGCCGCCGGTCTCGAGGCCCCGCTCGGCGAGATAGGCCATCAACGGGTCGAGCTGGCTGTGGGGTACCCCCTGAATCTCGAGGGTCAGCCGGGTGGTCATCGTGACCTCGCCCGAGCCGAACTGTTCCGCCGCCTCGGCAATCGCCCGCTGCTCCTCGCTGGTGATCTTGCCGTTGCGGGTGATGACCCGGACGTTGAAGTGATCCGGCTGCCGCTTGTCCTGCAGACAGCCCAGCGCCTTGACCCGCTTGACCTCCTCGGGGGGGATGGCGCCGGCAAAGCTGACCTTGACCTCGTTGACGGTGACGCCGCCCTCGAGGACCTTGGTGTTGGTGTAGCCGAAATGGCGCAGCCGGTTCTGCAGGAAGTAGGCGCGCTTGCCGCGGGCGCAGACCAGCAGCAGTTTCTCATCCGGCGCAATCCCGGCCAGCGGGCCGTTGACGGCGGTCAGATCGACCCCCATCGCGCCGGGGATCGAAGCGACCGGCTGGGCGTCGATGACCTTCCAGCCGTCCGCCGCGCCGGCGGCGTACTCGGCCGGGCTCATGCTGACCAGCACGCCGTTGCGCTTGTTCTCGAGGATGTGGCAGGCCTGCACCAGCGGGTGGATCGCGGTCGAGAAGGGCGGCGCATAGGCGAATTCCATCGACGCGAAGTCCTGCATCGTCATCCGCTGCGCGATGCCGACCACCGCGATGTCCACCATCTTGTCCACTTCGCCGGCGCCCAGCACCTGGATGCCCAGCAGCCGACCGGTATCCCGCTCGGCCACCAGCTTGGTGATGAACTCGCCCGCGCCGGGATAGTAGTGCGCCTTGTCGTCGGTGACGCAGACCACGCAGATCGGGTCATATCCCTCCGCCTTCGCCTGCACCTCGGTCAGGCCGGTGCGGCCGGCGTTGAGGTTGTCCAGCAGCCGGACGACGCCGGTGCCCATGCAGCCGGGATACCGCGCGTCCGATCCGGTCAGCGCCAGCGCCAGCACCCGGCCGGAGAGGTTTGCGGTCGAGCCCATCGGGGACCACTGCGGCTTGCCGGTGATCCGGTTGCGGACCATCGCGCAGTCGCCGGCCGCCCAGACGTCGGGCTGGTTGGTCCGCATCTGCTCGTCGACGACGATGGTTCCCTTGAACATCTCAAGGCCGCTGTCCGCGAGGAACCCGGTACTCGGCCGGATGCCGATCGAGAGGACCACGAGGTCCGCCGGCAGGCTGACCGCACCGGCCAGCGCGCCGCTGACCCGGCCCTCGCCGGTCAGACCGCCGAGCGGGGTGGAGGTCATCAGCCGGATGCCCGCCTTGCGCAGCCGGCGGGCGGCAAAGGCCGCCATCTCGGGATCCAGCACACCGGGCAGGATCTGGTCCGCCGCCTCGACGACGGTGACCGACAGCCCCTGCGCGCGGAGATTCTCGGCGATCTCGAGGCCGATGAACCCCGCGCCCGCGACCACCGCATTGCGGGGGTGGTACTCGTTGATGTGCTCCCGCAGCCCGACCGCATCGGTGGGGGTGCGCATCGTGAAGACGCCGGTGAGGTCTGTCCCCTGCATCGCCGGGACAAACGGGTCGGCGCCGACCGCGATGATCAGCTTGTCGTAGCTGTAGGTCTCGGTCTGGCCCGCCTTGTTCGCGGTGACCGTCTTGGCGGCAAAGTCCACCCCGGTGACCTCACAGCCGGTGGTCACCCTGACCCCGGTGAGCGCGGCGAACTTCTCGGGTGTGTTGACCACCAGCGCCTCCTCGCGCTGGATCGCCCCGCCGACATAGTAGGGCAGCCCGCAGCCGGCGTAGGAGATCTGGGATCCCTTGGTCAGGATCTCAACCTCTGCGCTCCGGTCCAGCCGCTTGATCTTGGCGGCCGCTTTTGTGCCGGCGGCAACGCCGCCGATGACCAGTACCTTCATAGAACCGTAACCTCCCATAAAAAATTTTCCCTTTCTTCTTGAAGCATTATAGCACCCTTTCTATAATAAAATAAAGTTTTAAAATTTAGGTGTGGCAGAATAAGAAAACAACGCCGTAAAAGCCGGCGTGACGTAAGAAAACGATGCCGGAAAGAGGGCACTTTTGCGCGGTTGCGTCGTCAAAATCTCTCGACAACCACAAAGGGTGCCTTCGAGCTTTTTCCTTGCACCCGCATCAAAATTGACCTC
>DXIA01000141.1 GCA_019113125.1 Candidatus Pygmaiobacter gallistercoris
TTATCCATTATATCAGCTTTTGGACGTCAGGTCAAGCGAAATCGCCGTTTTTGGTGTACTGATAGGCGATCCGGGGGCTGCCGTCCTCGACATAAATGATCCCGCAGCGGACAAACCCCATCTTCTCGATCTGGTGCTGCATCGTCTTGTTGTCGGCGTGGGTGTCGATCCGCAGGTTGTCGCACTGTGCAAGACAGAAACGGAACGCCCGGGGGAAAAAGCCGGGGCGCTGTCCGTCCGATGCGATCCGGTGGATCGTCGCATAGGGCAGATCGTTGCACCAGGCCCCGCCCTCGATGACGGCGTAGGTCGGATCATCCCCGAAGACCAGCGCGAAGACCCCGTGCAGCCCCGCCTCCTCCTCGACATAGAGCCGCCCGAGCCGGATGTCCTCCTCGAGCAGCGCGGCGGCGGGGTGGTGATCCCCCCACTGGTTCGGGTTGCCGCTCGCCTTCATATAGGCGCGGGCCGCCGCGTAGATCCGCTGGATCTCGGGCAGGTCCTGCAGCGTTGCGGTTCGGATCATACGATCTCCTCCTCTCGGTGTGCGGCGATCCAGTTGAGGATCTTCTGCCAGGTTACCTCATTGACCGGCACTCCGTGTTCAAGGTTGTGCCGGATCGTCTCCTCCCGCCGCTGGCCGGGGTACCGGATCGGCCTGCCCCCCTCCACCGGGGCAGAGCCGAGCAGATCCTCGATGGCCCCGTCGAGCAGATGGTCGACCTGCGCCTCGTCGAGCAGACCGCGAAAATCCACCGCGACGAAGACCTGGGAGAGCCCCCGCTCGGGCAGCGGGTCTGCCCGGATCATGCTGACGGTGCGGCCCATCGAGAGGGCGGCGGCCATCAGGTCGAGGCCGAGGGAGAGGGCGGAGCCCTTCCAGTAGCCGGCGGGCAGGATCCGCTGGCTGTGCAGGATCGCGCCGGGATCGGTGGTCAGCGCACCGGCCTCGTCGTACCCGCCGGGGATCGGCAGCTGCTCCCCGGCAAGGGCGGCCAGCTCGAGCTTTCCGTAGGCAAACTGGCTCATCGCGAGGTCGACCACCACCGCCCCCTTCTTGCGGGGGATGGCGAGGACTAGGGGATTGTTGCCCAGGCGCGGATCCTTTGCGCCCCAGGCCGGCATGTTGCCCGAGGTGTTGGTGAAGAGCAGCGCCGCGACCCCCGCCTCGGCCGCCTGCCAGCCGTACCGGCCCGGCCGAAGCCAGTGGTTTGTGTTTCGCACCGCGACGCAGGCGATGCCGTGGGTGTGGGAGAGGGCGATTGCCCGGGCCATTGCCGCCTCGGCGGTCAGCGGGCCGGGGCCGAAGTGACCGTCCCAGACCTCCATCCCGCCGAGCGATGCGACCGTCTCGGGTCGGGCGTCCCGGAGAATGACCCCCTGTTCGAGATCCGAGAGGAAGCGGGGGAACCGGTTGACCCCGTGGGAGTAGACCCCCTCAAGAGAGTTGCGGGCGAAGACGTCGGCCAGCTGCGCGGCCGGCGCCGGGGCAAAGCCGGCTGCGGCGAGCGCTGTGGCAAGGGTCTGCTTGATCGAGTCAAAGGAGAGATACAGCATGCTGAGACCTCCAGCGGTTTTTCTCCATTATACCGCGCGCCGGCTGTGAGGACAAGAAAAACCGGGGCGGAATCTCCGCCCCGGCTGGGAAGAGTAAGGTCAGAACTGCTTACAGGCGACGAGATCCACCCCGGTGCCGGCGATGTCGGACAGCACGACCTGGCCGACCGCGACCGGCGCGGTGACGGTGACCCCATTGAGGGCGTCCATCGCCGCAAACAGCATCCCCTTCGGAATCGGGGCGGCCGTCTTGACCGGCAGCCGGCAGGCGCCCGGCACCCCCTCGAGCCGGACGGTGGAGGTCAGCACCCGGCGCGGGTCGGTGACCTCGGTTTTGCCGTACTGTTCCCCCTTCGGGCAGCGGTTGCCCCGCACCGCGAGGGTCTCGGTGTCCACCTCGAGGTGGCAGCCCCGCGGGCAGGTGATACAGATCATCTTGCGGATCATTCTTCCTTCGCCTCCTCGACGGAAATGGTAATCGGCCCTGCGGTCTTTTCGAGCAGCACCTTCGGCAGCTGGATCTGCTCCATCTCGCCGGGGGCAAGGTGTTCGCGGCGGAAGGCGGCAACCTCGGCCCCGGTGGCGTCGGTCACCCGGATGGTGCCGGCCTCCATCACCTTGTTGACCCGGAAGAAGACCCCGACCGCCTTGTCGATGTTGGCAAGCCGCAGCTTTCTGGGCACCGTGTAGTTGACCCGGTCGCCGCAGACCAGCTCGAGGTCGGCCTCCCCCGAGACCGACCGCCCGGCGAGGTAGTCGGCCGCGGCCCGGCCGGCCCGCTGGCTCTCGGCGGTGACAAAGTCGACCAGATCGTGGACATGCACCACGTTGCCGGCGGCGAAGACGCCAGGCAGGCTGGTCTCCATATTCTCAAAGACGACCGGCCCGTTGGTGCGGGGGCTGATCTCGATGCCGGCGGTGCGGGAGAGCTCGTTTTCGGGGATCAGCCCGACCGAGAGCAGCACCGTGTCGCAGTCAAACTCCATCTCGGTGCCGGGGATTGGGGCGCGATTTTCGTCCACCGCGCTGACCACCACCTTCTCCACCCGGCCGTGTTTGCCGACGATGTCGGTGATGGTGTGGGAGAGATAGAGCGGAATGTCAAAGTCGTTGAGACACTGCACGATGTTCCGGTTGAGACCGCCCGAATAGGGCATCACCTCGACGCAGGCGAGCACCTTCGCCCCCTCGAGGGTCATCCGGCGGGCCATGATCAGCCCGATGTCCCCCGAGCCGAGGATGACCACCCGTTTGCCGACCATATAGCCCTCGATATTGAGATACCGCTGGGCGGCGCCGGCGGTGAGCACCCCGGCCGGGCGGTCTCCCGGGATCCCGATCGCGCCGCGGGTCCGCTCGCGGCAGCCCATCGCCAGCACGATCGCCCCGGCCTTGAGGTCGAGGAACCCGTCATGGGTGTTGACCGCCTGAACCCGGCGGTCGGGGGAGATGTCCAGCACCATCGTGTCGGTGCGGACGGTCACCCCGGTGTCATAGAGCATCCGGATGAACCGGCCGGCGTATTCGGGACCGGTCAGCTCCTCCTTGAAGTAGGTCAGCCCGAACCCGTTGTGGATGCACTGGTTGAGGATGCCGCCGAGCTCCTTGTCCCGCTCGAGGATCAGGATGTCTTTGACCCCCTTCTCCCAGGCGGCGCAGGCCGCCGCGAGACCCGCCGGCCCGCCGCCGACGACGATCAGGTCATGGTATTCCGCCATCCTCACGCGCCCCCTTTCTCTTTGGTCCGACCGACCAGGATCTGGCTGCCCGCCTTGTCCTGCGGCACCTGCTGCTGCGGAATGGAAAGCTCCCGCGCGATGATCTCCTGTACCCGTGGCCCGCAGAACCCGCCCTGACAGCGGCCCATGCCGGGGTTGCAGCGGCGTTTGACCCCGTCGATCGAGACCGGCGGGATCGGGCCGTGCAGCGCGTCGAGGATCTCCCCCTTGGTGATCGTCTCACAGCGGCAGATCACCCGGCCATAGGCCGGGTTCTCGGCGACGAGGGCGGCCTTCTCCTTCGACGAGAGTTC
>DXIA01000142.1 GCA_019113125.1 Candidatus Pygmaiobacter gallistercoris
GGGATCTACGCCGCCGAGCGGGAGGCGATGGAGGAGACGATCGCGGCGCTCGGGGCGGAGTTCGTCGGGGCGATGGAGCAGTTCGCCGACCGGCTCTGCGCCGCCCTCGACCGGCACAGCGGCGGCGAGAAATGACAAAAGGATTGCAAATGGAGGTCCGCTGCAACAGCGGGCCCCCGTTCTGCGTCTTTTGGGGTGAAAGGGGGCTTTGCAGATGAAACAGAAGAGAAGACTTCGGCTGCTGGCGGCGGCACTGCTGCTGGCGCTGCTGCTGACCGGCTGCGCCGGCGCAGTGGACAATGGCACCGGCTCGATGGCCCAGGACGGGGTGGCGGCGCCGGAGCAGAGCGTCGATGCCGGTCTTGCCGGGGATACCGGGACGGCGGCGGAGGACCGCAAGCTGATCACCACCGCCGAGCTCGACCTCGACGTGACCGACTTTGCGGCCGCGACCGGGGAGATCGAGCGGCAGGTCACGGCGCTCGGCGGGTATCTCTCCTCGACCAGCAAGGGGGGCACGGCGGAGGAGCACAGCCGCTGGGCGGAGTACCGCGCCCGGATCCCGGCAGAGCGGCTGGAGGAGTTCCTCGCCGCGGCCGGCGGCGCCGGCACGGTGGTCTCGATGACCCAGGGCACCACCGACATCACCGCCGACTATGTCGACAGCGCGGCGCGGCTTGCGAGCCTCGAGGCGCAGGAGCAGCGGCTGCTCGAGCTGACCGCCGGGGCCGGCACCCTCGAGGACCTGCTGCTGCTCGAGGACAAGCTGACCGAGGTGCGGGGGGAGATCGAGAGCCTGACCGGCCAGCTGAAACTCTACGACAACCAGGTCGCCTACGCGACGGTGGACCTCAGGGTGAATGAGGTGCTGCGGGAGACGCTGACCGCCCCGACCTTTGGCGACCGGGTGGGCGAGGCGTTCTACGGCTCCTGGCAGAACTTCTGCGGCCTGATCGGGGACGGGATCATCGCCGTGATCTATCTGCTGCCGGTGCTGCTCGCGGTGCTGGTGCTGGGCGGGGCGGTGCTGCTCGCGGTCTTTGTCGCCCGCCGGCGCAGAAACCGCACCCCGCCGCCCCCGCCGCCGCCGACCGGTGGGTGATCTTTGGCAGAACCACGGTTTTGCGGCCGGTTTCTGAGCAAAGATTTGTCGGGTTTGCCGGTTGCAAAACCCGGGGCATTGCAGGTATGATGGAAAAAGGAGCAAGGGCGCTCGGGCCGGGGGATATCTGCCCCGGGCCCCTGGGCCCTTGCTGTCATTTTATAGAGGGAAGAGAGAGACCACTGTATGCAGAAGATCCGATTTGAAAAGACCGAACACCCCAAGGCAAAGCCCACCGGCGCACTGGGCTTTGGCACCATCTTCACCGACCACATGTTCCTGATGGACTACACCGCCGGCGAGGGCTGGCACGACCCGCGGATCGTCCCCTACGCCCCGCTGGTGCTCGACCCCGCGGCATTGGTCTTCCACTACGCGCAGGAGTGCTTTGAGGGGCTCAAGGCCTACCGCACCGAAACCGGCAGGGTCCAGCTGTTCCGCCCCGACAAGAACGGCGCCCGGCTGGTCTCGACCCACCGGCGGCTCTGCATCCCCGAGATCCCGGTCGAGGACTTTGTCGAGGCGGTCCGCGCGCTGGTCGCGGCCGATATCGACTGGGTCCCCTCCGACCCCGGCACCAGCCTCTATCTGCGCCCCTTCACGATCGCGACCGAGCCGAAACTCGGGGTCAAGGCGAGCGACAGCTACCTGTTCTGCATCATCGCCAGCCCCTCCGGCAGCTACTACGCCAGCGGCATCAACCCGGTCAGGATCTATGTCGAGGACGAGTACACCCGCGCGGCCCCCGGCGGCACCGGCGCGATCAAGTGCGGCGGCAACTACGCCGCGAGCCTCCTCTCGGGCGAGAAGGCCCACCAGCTCGGCTTTGACCAGGTGCTCTGGCTCGACGGGATCCACCGGAAGTATGTCGAGGAGGTCGGCAGCATGAACTGCTTCTTCAAGATCGACGGGGTGCTCTACACCGCCCCGACCGACGGCACCGTGCTGCCCGGCATCACCCGGATGAGCTGCATCGAGCTGCTCGAGCAGTGGGGCTACAAGGTCAGTGTCGACCGGCTGGCGATCGACGACCTGATGGCCGCCGCGGCCGACGGCCGGCTCGAGGAGGTCTTCGGCACCGGCACCGCCGCCGTCATCAGCCCGGTCGGCGAGCTGAAGTACAAGGACCAGACCGCCATCATCAGCGGCGGCAAGATCGGCCCGGTCACCCAGAAACTCTATGACACCCTGACCGGCATCCAGTACGGCCGGATCACCGCCCCCGCGGGCTGGATCGTCCCGGTCGACTGAGCCGAGCGGCCAAGCCGCATCGACCGAGCAGGACGAAGTCTTTGCAGACACCGTCTCTGCAAACCAAGAGAGAGAATCCACCGGATTTCTCTCTTTTTTCTTGACAAAAGATTTGTAATGCTTTATATTTAGTAATACAAAAGTATGGGAGGTGCGCAGATGGAGGGACGGATCGAGCGGCAGCTGAAGAAGGGGGCGCTCGAGCTGATGGTGCTGCGGCTGCTGGCCGAGCGGCCGGGCTACGGCTACGAGCTGCTGACCGAGCTGGCCCGGCGCAGCGGGGGCTACTTCACGCTGCGGGAGGGCACCCTCTACCCGATCCTCTACCGGCTGGAGGACGACGGGCTGCTGCGGTCGGGCTGGAGCGCCGGTGCGGGCCGCAGCGCCCCGAAGAAGACCTATGAGATCACCGAGGAGGGCCGCGCCGCACTGGCAAAGGGGCAGGCGCTCTGGCGGGAATTTTCTGCGGCGGTCAGCGGGCTGCTGCTTTGGGAGGAAGAAAGATGAGCGAAAAAGAGTATATCCGGGCGGTGCTGCACCGCAGCCGGCTGCCGCGGTCGGTGCGCCGCCGGCTGCGGGCGGACCTCGAGAGCGATTTTGCCGCCCGCCGCGCAAAGGGGCAGAGCGATGCCGAGATCATCGCCGCGATGGGGCCCGCCGACCAGCTCGCCGCCGGCTTTGCGGAGGAGTTTGCCCCCCGTCCCCGCAGCGGCCGGGAGACGGCGGCCCTCGCCGGCGCGGCGGTGTTTGGGGTGCTGCTGCTGATCGGCCTTGTCTGGTTTGTCGCCGAGCAGCTGATCCTTGGGGGCCTCTTCGGCGGTCTGACCGGCGGGCCGGTCGGCGGGGTCGGGGTGATCGGCGGGGTGGACGGCCCCACCGTCGTGCTGGTCTCGAGCGAACCCGCGCTCTGGCCCTGGATCCTCTTTTTGCTGCTCGCGGCGGGGCTGGCGGTCTGCCTGCTGCTCTACCGCCGCTGGCGGAACCGCGATTAAACACAAAAAACGCAGGGTTTGCAAAAACCCTGCGTTTTTTTCAGTCAGATCCGGATGTAGACCCGGGCGCTGCCCCCCTCGACCGAGAAGTCGGCGCTGCCCGTCTCGTCCAGCACCACCGCCCGCCCGCCGCCGGTGACCGGCGCGAAGGTCGCCCCGGCGTGCCGGGGGCCGAGGGTCATCCGCTTGGTGCCCCCCGCCCCGTCCGAGAGGACCACCGCGATGCCGCTGCCGGGATGATCGTCCGTCCCCTCGAGGGTCCAGCCGATGACGTTCGGGTCGTCGAGGTAGGCCCGCCGCGCGCCGTAGGCCCGCTCGGCCCGCACCCGCAGCATCGCCGCGAGGTCGCCGCCGACCGGGTTGATCCCATCGTGGGGGATGCCGTACCAGTCCCCCCAGAAGACGCAGGGCAGCCCCTCGCCCCAGAGCAGGATCAGCGCGTAGGCGATCGGCTTGAACCAGCCGTCCACCCAGCTCTCGAGCGCCTGGCCGGGCTGGGTGTCGTGGTTGTCGACGAAGGTCACCGCCCGCTCGGGGCGCGCGGCGAGCAGGGTGCCGTCGAGGATGGTCCGCATGTCGTACCCCCCGCCCCCGTGGGAGGCGTTGTAGAGATTGAAGTGGAGCGGCACGTCGAAGAGGCTCATGCAGTCCCCGCAGGCGTCGAGGTAGGAGCGCAGGGTGGCAAGGTCGTTCTTCCAGTACTCCCCCACCGCGAAGAGGGGTTTACCGCTCTCGCTGCGCAGCCGGCCCAGCCAGTGGGTGAAGAAGTCCGACCGGATGTGCTTGACCGCGTCCAGCCGAAAGCCGTCCGCCCCGGTCGTCCCGAGGTACCAGCTGCCCCACCGGTCGAGCTCGGCGACCACCTCGGGGTTGCCCATGTCGAGGTCCGCCCCCATCAGGTAGTCGTAGTTGCCGTTCTCGGTGTCCACCCCGCTGTCCCACGCCTTGCCGGCGAACTGGTAGATCGCCCCCTTCTTGCGGGCGTCGTCCCAGTCCACCCCGTCAAAGTGATGCCAGTTCCAGCGAAAATCGCTGTATTTGCCGCCCCGGCCGGGGAAGTCGAACCGGGTGTAGGCGGTGATCGTCTCCTCCCCCGTCACCTCCCGGTTGCGGTCCTTCGCGTCGGATTCCTCCGCCGTCACCTGCTCGGTGCCGTCCGCCCCGATCCGGTGGTTGAGCACGATGTCGGGGTAGACCTTGATGCCGGCGGCGTGGAGCGCCGCGATCGCGTCGAGGTACTCCTGCCGGGTGCCGTATTTGGTCGCCACCGTCCCCTTCTGGTCGAACTCCCCGAGGTCATAGGTGTCGTAGACGGCGTAGCCGACCTCCTCGGCGCCGCCCGCCCCCTTGTAGGCCGGGGGCAGCCAGACGGCGGTGATCCCCTGCGCCGCCAGCGCGCCGGCCGCCGCCTTGCACCGCCGCCAGTGCCCCCCGTCGGCGGGCAGATACCACTCAAAAGCCTGCATCAGCGTCTCGTTGCGCTGCATATCCCTCACTTCCCTTCGCTGTTCTGCCCTCTATTCTACCGCAGATTCGTGAAAAAGAAAGGAAAAATCAAAATAGTTGCATACGCAACTATTTTGTGTTAAGATGGGGCGGGAAATAAAAAAATTTTTTGGTGTGACGAAAGGATGGGATGCAGCATGGCAAAGGAACAGGAATCCGGCGCGCAGCAGGAGGCCAAATACCGGCAGATGATCGAGACCCCGATCCCCCGGCTGGTGGCGACCCTCGCGGTGCCGACCATCATCAGTATGCTGGTGACCTCGATCTACAACATGGCCGACACCTTCTTTGTCGGCAAGATCGGCACCTCGGCGACCGGCGCGGTCGGGGTGGTCTACTCGCTGATGGCGATCTTTCAGGCGGTGGGGTTCACCATCGGCATCGGCAGCGGCAACCTGGTCTCCCGGCTGCTGGGCTCCCGCCAGCGGGAAAAGGCCGAGCAGGTCGCCTGCACCGGCTTTTACACCGCGTTTGCCGCCGGCGTCGTGCTGATGGTGCTGGGGCTTGTCTTCATCAACCCGCTGGTGCGGATGCTGGGCGCGACCCCGACGATTCTGCCCTACGCGCGGGCCTACGCGCAGTACATTTTGCTCGGCGCCCCCTTCATCACCAGCTCGTTCGTCCTCAATAACCTTTTGCGGTTTCAGGGCAGCGCGATGTACGCGATGATCGGCATCACCGCCGGCGGGGTGCTGAACATCGCCCTCGACCCGCTGTTCATCTTCACCTTCAATCTTGGCACCGCCGGCGCGGCGATCGCGACGGTCCTCAGCCAGATCATCAGCTTTGCGATCCTGCTGATCCAGTGCTGGCGCGGGGGCAACATCCGGATGAATCCCCGCAACGTCCGCCCCTCCGGCGACTTCTACCGGCAGGTGCTGCGGGGCGGCGCGCCCTCCTTCTTCCGGCAGGTGCTGGCCAGCGTCGCGACCATCTGCCTCAACCTCGCCGCCGGCCCCTTCGGCGACGCGGCGATCGCCGCGATGAGCATCGTCTCCCGGGTGATGAACTTCGCAAACTCCGCCCTCGTCGGTTTCGGCCAGGGGTTCCAGCCGGTCTGCGGGTTCAACTACGGCGCCTCCCGGTATGACCGGGTGCGCGAGGCCTTCTGGTTCTGCGTCAAGGTGGCGGTCTTTGGCATCGTGGTGCTCTCGGCGATCGGCTTTGTCTTCGCCCCGCAGGTGGTCGCCCTCTTCCGCAAGGGGGATGCCGAGGTGCTCGCCTTCGGCGCCCTCGCGCTGCGGCTGCAGTGCGCGAGTTTCCCGTTTGTCGGCTGGACCACCTGCCTGAACATGCTCCAGCAGAACATCGGCAAGAGCCGGGACGCCTCGATCCTCTCGGCCGCCCGGCAGGGGGTCTTCTTCCTGCCGCTGATTCTGGTGCTGCCCCACTTCCTTTCCGCCCTCGGCGTCCAGCTCAGCCAGCCGATCAGCGATCTGTTGACCTTCGCCCTCTCGATCCCGATGGGCATCGCGCTGCTGCGGGAGCTGCGGGAGAAGGACAACATCCAGCAGGCGCAGCAGAGGCGGGGCTGATGGAGCCGCGGTTTTACGCCAACCGGTACGCCTCGATCCTCTACCGGTACAGCCAGCGGTTCCTCTCCCACGCGCTGCGGCAGGCGCAGCTGCCGCTCGAGAGCGGTCAGCTGGTGGTCTTTCTGCGCTGCGCCCACCGGCCCGGCATCACCCAGGAGGAGATCGCGGTGGTGACCGGTCTGGACAAGGCGACGGTCGCCCGGATCGCGGCCGCCCTTGCCGAGCGGGGGCTGATGCGGCGGGAGGCCGACCCCGACGACCGGCGGGCCTACCGGCTCTCGCTGACCGAGGCGGGCGAGGCGCTGGTCGGCCGGGTCGAGGAGGTGACCGACCGGCTGCACGAGGTGCTCTACCGGGGGCTCTCCCGCGCCGAACAGGACGAGGCCTGCCGGCTGCTGGTCGCGATGTGCGGCAATCTGCGGGGCGCGGTCTCGGCCGGCCGGGCCGGCGGCGCCGATCCGGGCCGTGGCTGTTAAATTGTTGTCAAAATCCGCCCGGAGACTTGAAGTTTGTCCCCGCGGCCTATATAATAAAGGTGTTCGATCCCCATGCGGAAATCAAGGAAGAAGGAGTGCAACTATGACCTATTCTCAAGAAGTAGAGCGGATGTGCACCGTCGCCAAGGGTGTACACCATGGTCCCGCCCCCATCCCCGAGGAGGGCAAATGGGTAAAAGCGTATGAAATCAAGGACATCTCCGGCCTGACCCACGGTGTCGGCTGGTGCGCCCCTCAGCAGGGCACCTGCAAGCTGACCCTCAACGTCAAGGACGGCGTCATCCAGGAGGCCCTCGTCGAGACGATCGGCTGCTCCGGCATGACCCACTCGGCCGCGATGGCGGGCGAGATCCTGCCCGGCAAGACCATCCTCGAGGCGCTGAACACCGACCTGGTCTGCGACGCGATCAACGTGGCGATGCGGGAGCTGTTCCTGCAGATCGTCTACGGCCGCAGCCAGACCGCCTTCTCGGAGGGCGGCCTGCCGATCGGCGCGGGGCTTGAGGATCTGGGCAAGGGCCTGCGCAGCCAGGTCGGCACCATCTTCTCCACCGGCGCCAAGGGCGTGCGTTACCTCGAGATGGCTGAGGGCTACATCCTCTCGGTCGCGCTGGACGACGAGGATCACACCATCGGCTACAAGTTCGTCAAGGTCGGCAAGATGCTGGAGGACATCCGGCACGGCGTGGATCCCAAGGAAGCGTATGAGAAGAATATCGGCACCTATGGCCGGTATGACGGGGCCGCGAAGTATATCGACCCGCGCGAAGAGTGAGAAAGGGGGAACGCAAAGATGGTCAAGTTTGAAGGTCAAGAGAGAAGAATGGACAAGATCAATGCCTGCCTGAAAGAGTACGGCATTGCGGATCTGGAAGCCGCCCGCGAGCTCTGCCTCTCCAAGGGCGTCGACTGTGAGAAGATCGTCAAGGGCGTGCAGCCCATCGCGTTCGACAACGCCGTCTGGGCCTACACCCTGGGCTGCGCCGTCGCGCTGAAGAAGGGCGTCAAGAGCGCCCCCGAGGCCGCCGAGGCCATCGGCATCGGCCTGCAGGCCTTCTGCGTGCCCGGCTCGGTCGCCGAGCAGCGCCAGGTCGGTCTGGGCCACGGCAATCTGGGCGCGATGCTGCTGCGGGATGAGACCAAGTGCTTCGCCTTCCTGGCCGGCCACGAGAGCTTTGCCGCCGCCGAGGGCGCGATCGGCATCGCCCGCACCGCCAACAAGGCCCGCAAGGAGCCGCTGCGGGTCATCCTGAACGGCCTGGGCAAGGACGCCGCCCAGATCATCAGCCGGATCAACGGATTCACCTATGTCAAGACCGACTACGACTTCAAGACCGGCGAGCTGCATGTCGTGGAGGAGATCCCCTATTCCGACGGCGACCGCGCTGCGGTCAAGTGCTACGGCGCCAACGACGTGCTCGAGGGTGTCGCGATCATGAAGAAGGAGAAGGTCGACATCTCGATCACCGGCAACTCCACCAACCCCACCCGGTTCCAGCACCTGGTCGCCGGCACCTACAAGAAGTGGGCGGTTGAGAACGGGGTCAAGTACTTCTCGGTCGCCTCGGGCGGCGGCACCGGCCGCACCCTGCACCCGGACAACGTCGCCGCCGGCCCGGCCAGCTACGGCCTGACCGACTCGATGGGCCGCATGCACAGCGACGCCCAGTTCGCCGGCTCCTCCTCGGTGCCCGCGCACGTCGAGATGATGGGCCTGATGGGCATGGGCAACAACCCGATGGTCGGCGCCACCGTCGCCTGCGCCGTCGCGGTCAGCGAGGCGAAGTAATCGTCCGCTCTTTTTTCCAAAGAGAAGTTTCCGGGGCGTCCCAGGACGCCCCGGTTTTTGTCGTCCCAAGGAGGAACTATGCCAAAGGCAAACTATCACACCCACACCTACCGCTGCCACCACGCCGAGGGGACCGACCGGGCGTATGTCGAGCAGGCGCTCGCCGGCGGCTTTACCACCCTCGGGTTCTCGGACCACACCCCCTGGCGGTATGCCGGCGACTATGTCGCCACCGTCCGGATGACCCCGGGCCAGCTGCCGGACTACCTCGCGAGCGTCCGGTCGCTGCGGGCGGAGTACGCCGGCAGGATCGAGATCCTCGCCGGGCTCGAGTGCGAGTATTTCCCGGATTATATCGACTGGCTGCGGCAGATGGCCGGGGAGCAGCGGCTCGACTACCTGATCTTCGGCAACCACTTTTATCCCTCCGACGAGACGGCCCCCTACTTCGGCCGGGCGACCAAGGATGTCGGGATGCTGCGCCGGTACACCGACGCGGCCCTCGCCGGCATCGAGAGCGGGCTCTTCTCCTACTTCGCCCACCCCGATCTCTTCATGGCCAGCTACCCCGGCTTTGATGCGAACGCCCGGGCCGCGAGCCGGGAGATCTGCCGGGCGGCAAAGCGGTGCGCTCTGCCGCTCGAGTACAACCTGCTCGGCGCCCGCCGCAACGAGCAGTACCGGCTCGACGGCTACCCCCACCCGGGGTTCTGGCGGATCGCCGCCGAGGAGGGCTGCACCGCCATCCTCGGGGTGGACGCCCATGTCCCCGCCCACCTCGCCGATCCGAAGTTCTGGGACGCGGGGCTCGCGCTGCTGCGGGGGCTCGGGATGGAGCTGACCCACACCATCCGGCTGCGGCCCTGGGAGAAATGAAAAAGGACCGGTGTGCCATCTCGTTGGCACACCGGTCCTTTTTTCATGCGATCGGAACGGTCAGCTGGTACCCCTCATCCCCCTCGTACCAGTGGACGGTGAGGGTCTCCCCCGCCGGCGGGGTGACCAGGATCTCGATGCTGCCGCTGCGGCCGGCCGGCAGCGAGACCTCCCAGCCCGAGGAGAAGGGGTTGCCCCGGTGGGAGACCTGCTGCAGCTCGTAGAGCGGGCCGTTCTCAGCGTCGTAGAGGTAGAAGTCGTCGGCGGTCAGCGAGGCGGCGGTGGAGGAGCGGTTTTCCAGTTCCAGCGTGACCAGACAGCCCTCGTCGGTCCGCTCGGCCCGCGCGCCGGTCACCCGGATCACCGCCGGCTGGTAGAACGGCTGGTCCCACAGGCTGGTGATCAGCACCCCGAGCACCAGCGCAAACAGCGCGCAGAGCGCGACCAGCACGAAGAAACAGCCCTTTGCCGGATCGATTTTCCGTGTCATTGCGCCGCCTCCTCTCCCGGGTCCACTCTGGCCGGCAGCTCGACGATCTCCTCGAGCTTTTCGCCGTACCGGCTCACGCTGTACCGCTCAAAGCAGAGGGTCACCGCCGCCGTGTCCCCCGGCACGAGGTAGTAAAAGTCGCACAGCAGCTCCTCGCTCGGGGTGTCGAGGTAGTAGACCCCGTAGGGGAAGTCGTTGGGATTTACCCCGTCGCCGAGGGCGTCCCGGACGTCGTACTCCTCCATCGGCAGCTGCCAGCTGCCGTCCGCAAGGCCGAGGTAGGGGGGCTGTGGATCCCAGTCGGGCTCCTCCCCCACCATCGAGACCGCGAGGGTGACCCGCAGCAGCCGCCGCCCCTGCGGCAGCTGCCAGGCGCCGTCATAGCCGACAAAGGATGCGCCCGCCAGCCGGTAGGTGAAGGGGGCGGCCACCGCGGTGTCCCCCTGCGCCGGGGTGATCACCGGATCCGGCCGGTTGTAGGCGATCGCCTGCGCGTCGATCCGCTGCTCGAGCAGCGGGGGCACCAGCGCCACCGCGAGGCCGAGCGCGAGGGCGATCAGCCCGGCCGCGAGCAGCGGCAGGCAGCCCTGGCGGCGGGCTGGAGCAGCGGGAGCGGCGGGCCGGTTTGGGGTCGCCGGACGATTTGGGGCCGCCGGCCGTTTCGGGGCAGCCGGCCGCACCGGCGCCGATGCCGGCGCCGGCGCATCCCCCGCCGGCGCATCCGCCGCCGCCTCCTCGAAGAAGTCCTCCTCCCAGGGGGCGGTCTCTTCTCCCGACGGCGCGCCGGAAAAGCTCAGGTCGTCCGGCGGCGAGTGCCAGGCCCCGCAGTGGGGGCAGATGCCGTCGGTTTTGGCCGGGTCGAATTTTTTGCCGCAGCTGTCGCACCGGATCTTCATCCGCTGTTCCCCCTTTCACCGCAGCACCACCACCGTGATGCCGTCGTTCTCCCTTCCCCAGTCCCGGTCCTGCCGCAGCTTTGGCCAGCGGGCGGCCGCCGACCGGGCATCCGCCGAGAAGGGGCCGAACGTCTCCCCCGGCAGCAGAAAGGCGATCTCGGGCCGGCCGGCCAGCGCCCGGCGCACCGCGCCGCGGATTTTGCCGCCGACCCCGTGTGAGCCGTAGCCGTGGACGAACTTGAAGAGTTTCTGCCCGCTGCGCTGCGCGCCGGCGAGCTCGTTTTCCATCCGCCGCAGCGCCACCGCCGCGGGGGGCAGGTCGTATTTGAGGTTGATCTCCCGCACCGTCATCCCCGGCGCCCCCTTCAGACCGGCTGCTCCGGCTGCGCGGCGAGGGCGGCGCGGCAGGCGGCGAGGGCGGCCTCGAGGTTGTTCGCCCCGATCAGAAAGCCGCTGGCGTGGCAGAACCGCAGCCCCCGGATGCCGGACACCCGCTCGAGCTGCGGGGCCCGCAGCCCCCGCCAGGGCTCGGGAAAGCTGCATTTGAGCCGGTGTTTTGGGTCGTCCGGCAGCGGCACCCCCTGCGCCGAGTAGCCCCCCCGCTGGGAGGGGTAGACCACCAGCCTTGCCGCCGAGGGCTTGAGCTGGTTCTTCCAGGGGGCGAACCGGGGCAGCACCACGATGCCGTCCTGCATCCTGGCCAGCGCCTGCTCGACCAGCGCGCCCGCCCGGGTGACCGCCCGGGCCCCCTCGATCCGGTTTTTCAGAATCGCGGCGGCAAACGCCTCGGCCTGCCAGAACCGCGCGTCGGGGTCGGCATCCGAGTCCCAGACCGGGTTGAACCCGCCGATCGCGTCGGCCAGCGAGTCCCCGGTGCCGAAGTTGTCGTCCTTGTCCAGCGGCTGGATGAAGTGCTCATCCATCCAGCGGGCCTGCTCCGGGCCGACGAGGCCCTCCCCGAGCTCCCGCCAGAGCAGCCCGAAGGCGGCGTAGGGCATCCCGTTCTCCCGGCAGGCCCGGTCGGGGCCGTGGTGGTCAAAGGGGCCGCCCCCGATGTCGAAGGCGAGGCCGTCGAACCCCTCCGGCACCTCATAGACCCGCCGGATCTCGAGGTCCGGCCAGACCTCCCGCAGCAGGGCGGCGCCAAAGACGTCGTCGGCGTGAAAACGGCCCGCATGGGTCAGGGCCAGACGCGGTTTTTCCATCGTTGCTCCTCCGGTTTCCCCGGCCCGCCGGGCCGGTGTGTTCTGCCCCCTATTATACACGATCCGCGGCCAAAGGGGAACCGCTTGACGGCCCCGGCGCAAAAGCCCTATAATCGGGGGAGAAGAAACGGGAGGTGCAGACTATGCAGGAACTCTATGCGCGCAGCGCCCGGCTGCTCGGGCCGGATGCGCCGGCGCTGCTCGCCGGGGCGCGGGCGGCGGTCTTCGGCATCGGCGGGGTGGGCGGCCACGCGGCCGAGGCGCTCGCCCGGGCCGGGGTGGGGGCGCTCGACCTCTTCGACCCCGACACCGTCAGCCCGACCAACCTCAACCGGCAGATCGTCGCGCTGCACAGCACGATTGGCCGGTACAAGGCCGAGGTGATGGCCGAGCGGGTGCGGGACATCAACCCCGCCTGCGCGGTGCGGGGGCTGACCGTCTTCTACGGCCCGGACAACGCAGGCGACTACCCGCTTGACCAGTACGACTGCGTCATCGACGCGGTGGACACCGTCTCGGCCAAGCTCGAGCTGATCAGCCGGGCGGTCGCGGCCGGGGTGCCGGTGATCAGCGCGATGGGCTGCGGCAACAAGCTGGATCCCTCCCGGTTCACCGTCGCCCCGATCGAGCAGACCAGCATCTGCCCGCTGGCCCGGATCATGCGCCGGGAGCTGCGGGCGCGGGGGATCCGGGGCATCAAGGTCGTCTACTCGACCGAGCCGCCGATCACCCCCGCGCCGGACGGGGAGGACCCCGCTCCGGGACGGCACACGGTGCCGGGCAGCGTCAGCTGGGTGCCGGGGGCGGCGGGGCTGCTGCTCGCCGGCGAGGCGGTAAAGGAGATTTTGACCCGCGCAGCGGGAAGATGAAAGGAGCGTTTTGCATGCAGTACAGAGAACTTGGAAACACCGGGCTGAAGGTCAGCGAGATCGGGCTTGGAGCCGAGTGGCTCGAGCGCAGGACCCCCGAAGAGGTGAAGGCGGTCGTGGACGCCTGCGCCGCGGCGGGGATCAACCTCTTTGACTGCTGGATGGCCGAGCCGAAGGTCCGC
>DXIA01000143.1 GCA_019113125.1 Candidatus Pygmaiobacter gallistercoris
CCTGCACTTGCGTTCCGTCGGTGCGAGTGGTCACGGTTTCCAGCCTATAGCCCAGCGCCTGCGCCAACTCACGCAGCAGCTGCTCCATTTCATCTGCATCCAGCCCAAATCGCGCCGTCCCACCTGCAGTCATCTCATTTTTCCCCTCATAGACCGGCAAAGTCTCGACAGGCGGGTCCGACGTGTCCCAGGGACAACCGTTCTCCAGTTCTCCGGCAGAAGCGGCAATGACTTCCTTAAAATCAGACCCGTCGTCAATCCAGCCTAGTGTAACCGGTTTCAGCGTTTGCTGTGAACCGGTCGTCACCTCTGCCGATTGCTGATCTGCGCCATTCATCTCCTGCAGATTGGTGCTGTCGGCGCCAGGGATTCCTGTCAGCCGGAATATCCAGAAAAAGGCCAGCGCCGCACAGGCAGCAAGTGCCGCCCAATGCTTCGGGATTCTCTTTCTGTTCGCAATCGGTCTATCCGCCTCGAGAACCATCTCATCGGGGAGCATACCGATTGACCGGAAGATTTTTTCTCCTCTCATAGTTCCACCCCCTGTTCCTGCAGGTATTGTTTCAGTCGTGACCGCAGCCGGCTGAGGATGGTGCGGACATTTGTCTCACTCAGACCGTACCGTGCGGCAATCTGTGCGATCGGGTCCGCGTACCAGTACCGCCGCACAAAGGCGCCCCTTGCCGCCGGCGTCTGGGTGCGCAGAAAATCCGCGATCATGCCGGCGAGTACCTTTTCATCCATCTGTTCCTCAACCCGGGTGTCATCCGGCAGGCACTCGGCCAGCTCGTCGAGCAGCAACTGGCCGGGGCAGCTGCGCTTTTTCGCGCGGTAGTAGGCGATCCGGTCCAATGCGTGGTTGCGGGCGATCCGGCCGAGAAAGGGGGCCAGCCGTTGCGGGCGGGCGCTCGGCATCGCATTCCACGCCGAGAGCAAGGTATCGCTCTCGCACTCCTCAATATCCTCCTGCCGCCCGCCCAGAAGATTGCGAAGGATGGCGCGGCAGTAGCCGCCGTATTTTTTTGCCGTCTCCCGGATGGCATCCTCACTGCGCTGCCAGTAGAGCTCGACAATCTGATGATCCTCCATCCCATTTGCCCCCCTCCGGCACCACAATCTCAAAACAGCTGTTCTCCCCATCTTTAATAACGGGAAATTGGACGGATTTATTGCAGTGGTACAAAAAAATCCCGGCCGCTTGCCGGGATTTTTTCTTCAATTGGTCTCCTGCCGGATCGGGGCAAGATATTTCAGTTCATAGCTGGCCAGCCGGTCGTTGTAGTCTTCGACATAACCGTCATGCAGCTTGCGGCGCATCTCATGGGCGTCGAATTCCTCATCGCCGGTCTCGCTGCCGATGACCCGCGCTGCGATATTCGAGCAGTGGTCCGCAATCCGTTCAAGATTGGTCAGCACCTCGAGAAAGACCACGCCGCTCTGGATCGCGCACTGGCCGTTCTGCAGCCGTCCGATGTGCCGGCTGTGCAGCAGATCACAGATGCTGTCGATCGTCTCCTCCAGCGGCTCAACGCTGGAGGCAAGCTGGGCATCGTTGTGGCGGAAACTCTTCTCCGCCAGATCAATGATCTCCTTGATCGCGCCGTCCAGCACATTCAACTCATATTTTGCCGAGTCGGAGAAGGTCAGCTCCTTGTCAAACATCTCGCCGCTGCGCTCCACGACATTGATGGCATAGTCGCCAATCCGCTCGAACTCGGTGATATAAGCCAGCAGATCCGAGACCTTATGACTCTCGGTCTCGGAGAGCCCGCGGTCGGAGATCTTGACCAGATAGTTGCCGATGTAGTATTCCAGCTTGTCGATGATGTCCTCGCGGGCATTGACCTGTGCGATGGTCTCAAGATCGTGGTTGTAGAGCAGCGGAATCGAGACCTCGTAGTTGTGCCGGGCATTGCGCGCCATCTTTTCGACCGCACTGTGCGCCTGCTGGATCGCCACCGCCGGGGAACCGAACAGCCGCTCGTCCAGCACCGGCATCTCATTGTCCTGATCCTCATCGCCCCGGTCGGGGATGGTGAGGGTTGCAAGCTTTGCCAGCACCTTGGTAAACGGAATGAACAGCAGGGTGGTCACAACATTGAAGAAGGTGTGGAAGTTGGCGATATCACCCCGGTTCATCGTCGCGTCCCAGAACGGGATGCCCACCGTATACTTGATGACATAGAGCACCGTCATAAAGAGGACGGTGCCGATAATATTGAAATAAAGATGTACAAAGGCCGCCCGCTTTGCCCCTTTGGACGCACCGATCGAGGCGATCAGCGGGGTGGAGCAGGTGCCGATATTCTGACCGAGGATGATGGGAATCGCGCTGCCCCAGGTCACCGCACCGGTGGTGGAGAGCGCCTGCAGGATGCCCACCGAGGCGGAGGAGCTTTGGATGGCGATGGTCACCAGCATACCGGCAAGGATGCCGAGGATCGGGTTCTGCAGGCTGGAGAACAGCTGCAGAAACAGTGGACTGTCCTTGAGGGGCGCGACCGCGTTTTCCATCGTGAACATGCCGGTGAAAAGCACCCCGAAACCGACCAGAATCTGGCCGATATTCCGTTTGCCGGGTGCTTTGAAGAAGACGAAAAGAATCGCGCCGATAAAGGCGAAAACCGGCGCCAAGGTGGTGGGCTTGAGCAGCTGGAGCACCAGATTTTCCCCACCGAGATCCGACAGTCGGATAATCTGACCGGTCACCGTGGTGCCGATGTTGGCGCCCATGATGACCCCGATCGCCTGAGGCAGCTGCATGATGCCGGAGTTGACAAGTCCGATGACAATGACCGTCGTGGCCGCAGAGGACTGAATCAGCCCGGTGAGCACCGCACCGGAGATGACCGCCATGATCGTAGTGGAGGTCAGCTTTTTGAGAACACCTTCCATTCTACCGCCGGCCAGTTTTTCGAGCCCGGAACCCATAATGCTCATGCCGTACAGGAACAGCGCAATGCCGCCCGCCAGCGAGATCACCGAAAAAATATCCATCGTATCCCCCGTTTTCAGGTTTTTGTTTCGTCGCCCTTTTTCGATCATTTCCGCATACAAATTCAGTATACCATTCTTTTGTAATAAAATGGTATAGATTTTGTAATACAGTCTTCAAAAAATGTTATGCTGCACAAAAATCAAAAATTTTTTTGGATATTTTAACGTTTTCAGTAAAACTTTGCTGTCGGTTCATCCGTAGATATTCACCGAGACCCCTGCCGGCATACAGATTGCATACTCTCCCTCGTTGCGGATAAAGCCGAACCCCTCACAGAGATGATCCGGACACTGCGAATCGATGAACCGGATCGCGCCGTCCTTGACCTCAAGGGTGACCGGAAGGGCGGCATCCTCGATGTGGTAGATCTCGTCCCGTGAGAGGTCGATTTCGCGCGTCTGCCCGCCGTTCACCGTCACGGTCGCAACAGTACCGGTGCTGCGGGTTGCATAGAAAATTGCAATTCCCCCTGCCAGAATCAGCAAAAAGAGCAGCACGATCAAATCTCTTTTTTTGAACAATTTCATCTTTTTTCCCTTTTACAAAAATAAGGCCGGCGCCCTTTTGGGTGCCGGCCTGAACTTTTTCTCAGCGGCAGAACTTCTCGATGTAGGCGTCCAGCGAATTCTGGATCACCTGTTTTGCCTGTTCGGCACCGGCCACATCGTCCACAACCGTCTCTTTTCCCTCGAGACTCTTGTAGACGGTGAAGAAGTGCCGCATCTCGCTGTAAATATGCGCCGGCAGATCGCTGATGTTCCGATACTCGTTATAGGTCGGGTCCTCAAACGGAATCGCGATGATCTTCTCGTCCCGCTTGCCGGAGTCCATCATGGTCATCACCCCGATCGGATAGCAGCGCACAAGGCTCATCGGCAGGATGTTCTCGCTGCAGACGACCAGCACGTCGAGCGGGTCCCCGTCATCCGCATAGGTGCGAGGAATCAGGCCGTAGTTTGCCGGGTAATGGGTGGATGTGTAGAGAATTCGGTCCAGAATGATGTGGCCGGTCTCCTTGTCGAGTTCGTACTTGTTTTTGGAGCCCTTCTCGATCTCGATCACCGCGATGAAATCATCGGGATTGATGCGGGAAGGACTGATGTCGTGCCAGATGTTTGCCATTGTTTTCCAACCTCTCTTTCCCGCACAGTATAACACGCGCGGTAGGCAAAGTCAAAAAACTCAGCCCAGTGCAACATCCAGCAGCATCATCAGGGCAAATCCCAGCATCGAGCCGATCACCCCGGCATGCCCATGACCGTCGCTCGCCTCCGGCACCAGCTCCTCCACCACGACATAGATCATCGCGCCCGCAGCGAATGCCAGCAGAGACGGCATGACCTGTGCCATCGTAACTGCCAGCAGCACTCCGATCAGACCGCCCAGCGGCTCCATCACCCCCGACGCCGCGCCGTAGAGGAACGCGCGGGGCCGGCTGACCCCCTCTTTGTAAAGCGGCAGCGAGATGGCCGCTCCCTCGGGCAGGTTCTGAAGGCCCATGCCGAGCGCCAGCGCAGAGGCGGCGGCGACGGTGGGCGCTCCCGCTCCGCCGCCCGCAGCCATCGCAAACGAGAGGCCGACCGCCATGCCCTCGGGCAGGTTGTGCAGCGTCACGGCCAGCACCAACAGGGTGGTGCGCCGCAGGCGGGCCGGCAGTCCCTCAGGCTGATCCGCACCGGGGTGCAGATGGGGCAGCAGATGGTCGAGCAGATAGAGAAACGCGCCGCCCGCCAGAAAACCGAGGGTGGTCGGGAGCCATTCGCTCTGTCCCTGCTCCGCCGCCATCTCCTGCGCCGGGATCAGCAGACTCCAGACCGAGGCGGCAATCATCACTCCGGCCGCAAAGCCGAGCATCGCCTTGTGCGCTGCGGGTGAGGTGGTTCTCTTGACAAAAAATACACTTGCCGCCCCCACTGCGGTGGCGGCAAAGGTAAAGCCGGTACCGAGCAGTGCCAGTACCAACGGATCCTGCATCATAAAGCTCCCTCCTGTCGATCCAGTATATCAACAAGAGTATAGCATCTGTGCAGGATAAAATCCATCTCTTTCTCGCCGGGCGCTCAGCCCTGCGGAAATTCCTCCTTGCTGTTCATCCGGCTGACCACCGACTCGTCGCTCTCCTCCACCCGTCTGGGGTCCTTTGCGGCATTTTCGGTTCGGGTATAAGAGAGCGCACCCCGCAGTTCGCCCGACCGCTCGGCGCGGGCATTGCGGGCAGACGGTGCGATGCAGTTATCTGCGCTGCCGTTCTGTTTCGGCTCCTTCTGTTTTTTCTCCCTCTGGTGCAGCCATTGGCCGACCTCGTGCAGCTCATTGGGCCGGTACGGTACTGCGTGTTGAACAAATTGCTCCAGTGTGCTCTGCTCCGACTCGGGCAGCGCCACATCCGAAAATCTGGATTTTTCCTTTTCCTGCATTGTCATCACCTCTCCTCTCAGTTTGCCCCGCCCGTCCCGCAGTATGCGCTCCCCTTGCACTTTGCCGGTGCGGATTGCTATAATACCGGAAAGAATGTCAAAAAAGGAGGCACAGCGGAATGGATCATCTGCAGCGGGCACGGGCCGAGATCAACGAGGTGGACGCGGAGATGGCAAAGCTGTTTGAGCGCAGGATGGCGGCGGTGCGGCAGGTGCTCGAATACAAACGGGCACACGGGCTGCCGGTGCTGGACGCCGGCCGGGAGCAGGAGGTGCTCGCTCGGGCGGCGGCACAGATCGAGGACCCCGCGCTGCGGAGATACTACACCCGGGTGGTGGAGCGGCTGATGGAGGTCTCCCGCGCATTTCAGTCGCGTCAACTCGAGGGATTTCGGGTGGGATATCCCGGCGTCGAGGGCGCCTTTTCCCACATCGCCGCCTCCCGGATCTTCCCCGGCCGCAGTCAACAATCCTTTGTGACCTTCGGCGAGGTCTTCGCGGCGGTGCAGTCGGGTGCGGTGGACGTCGGGGTGGTGCCGTTTGAGAACTCCTACACCGGTGAGGTCGGCGAGGTGCTCGACCTGCTCTGGCGGCACAACTGCTACATCATCGGCCGGTATGATCTTGAGATTCGGCAGAATCTGCTCGCGCTGCCCGGCGCGCGGCTGGAGGATCTGCGCCAGGTCTACTCCCACCATCAGGCGATCAGCCAGTGCCAGAGCTGGCTGTCCGGTCAGAATTTCGAGGTCATTCCCTACCCCAACACCGCGCTCGCGGCAAAGTACGTCAGCGAGTGTGCCGACAAGACCAAGGGGGCGATCGCGAGTGCCGATACCGCTGCGCTGTACGGTCTCTCCATCCTCGCCGCCGACATCAACACCAGCGCGCAGAATGTCACCCGGTTTATCCTGATCTCAAAAACGCCACCCGCCGGCGGCGACCGATTTGCGCTGGTCTTCACGGTGCGCCATGACGCCGGTGCGCTGGCAAAGGCGATGCAGATCATCGGCGGCCGGGGATTTAATCTCGAGAGCATCCGCTCCCGGTCGATGAAGGAGCTGCCCTGGCAGTACTACTTTTATGCCGAGGCGGTCGGAGATCCCTCCTCTGCCGCGGTGATGGAGCTGCTCGAGGAGCTTTCCGGCGCCTGCAGCGAACTCAAGCTGCTGGGCGGCTGGCAGGGAGACCGGAAGATCTGATCTGCAATTTGCCGTTGACAATTGCGTCGGTTTCTTCTATACTGTTACCAATCTGTTTTTGAAATGAAAGGGACCTTTGAGATGCAGAACCTTTCTTGCCACGCAGCATATTACTTTTACTTTGACTTTGCTTTTTACTTTAGCAAGGTCCGTTCTGTGCTGCGCAAAATCGGTTTGGGCATACGGTAATTGTTACCCTTTGTTTGAAACGACGGCGGCCTGCACAGAGCGGGGCGCCGTTTTTTATTGAGTTTTTCCAAAGGAGTCTCGAAGATGCAACAGTTGCGGATGGAACTCGGGCAGAACAGTTATGACATCTTTCTCGAAAACGGCCTGCTGCAGCGCGCCGGCAAGCTACTGCAGCTCGACCGCAGGGTGCTGATCGTCACCGACGACGGGGTACCGGAGGCATACGCCCGCGCCCTCGCCGCCCAATGCGGATCGCCGGTACTCGTCCGAATCCCGCAGGGAGAGGGCAGCAAGAGTCTTGAGATGTTCCGGATGCTCTGCGAAAAAATGCTGCAGGAGGGGTTTACCCGGTCCGACTGCGTCGCGGCGGTCGGCGGCGGGGTGGTCGGAGATCTTTCCGGGTTTGCCGCCGCCTGCTATATGCGGGGAATTGATTTTTACAATATTCCCACCACCGCCCTCAGTCAGGTCGACTCCTCAATCGGCGGCAAGGTCGCGGTCAACCTCGAAGGGGTCAAGAACATTGTTGGCGCCTTTTATCAGCCCCGCGGGGCACTGATCGATCCTGCGCTGCTCTCTACCCTGCCGGATCGGCAGCTTGCAAGCGGCCTTGCCGAGGCGATCAAGGCAGGAGTGGTGGCGGATGAACCTCTGCTGGAACTCTTCGAGCAGACCGACGCCCGCAGCCGGATGGAGGAGGTTCTGCTCCACGCGCTGCGCTTTAAAAAGCGGATCGTCGAGCAGGATGAGCGGGAGTCAGGGCTGCGCAAGCTGCTCAACTTCGGCCACACCGTCGGTCATGGAATCGAGAGTGTCTGCGGTCTCGGCGGGCTGCTGCACGGCGAGTGCGTCGGGCTCGGGATGCTGCCGATGTGCACCACCCCGCAGCTGCGTCGGCGGGTCACGGCGGTGCTGGAAAAGTACGGGCTGCCCACCCGGGTTTCCTTTGACCCGGACGCGGTGTTCGAGGCGCTGCGCCACGACAAGAAGGCCGCGGGCGACACGGTCACCGTCGTCACCGCCGCAACCGCCGGGGCGGCAGCCCTCAGTGCGATGCCGCTCGGGGCACTGCACCGGCTGCTGTGCATCGAGGCAAAGGAGGGAATCGGAAGATGAAGAGCATTTTTGGAAACAATCTGACCCTCTCCCTGTTCGGGGAGTCGCATGGGGAGGCGATCGGTGCGGTGCTGGATGGACTCGCCCCCGGCATCCCGCTCGATCTTGACGAGATCCGGCTGCGGCTGAGCCAGCGGCGGGGGGCGCCCAATCTCTCCACCCCGCGGCGGGAGCAGGATGATTTCTCCCTGGTCAGCGGCTGGTTTGAAGGGCACACCACCGGCGCACCGCTGACCATCCTCATTCCCAATGCGGACACCCGTTCGGGCGACTATCGGCAGCTGCAGGCCCGGATGCGCCCCTCTCATGCCGACTTTGCGGCCCGCTGCAAGTATCATGGATTCGAGGACTGGCGCGGCGGCGGCCATTTCTCCGGTCGGATCACCGCCCCGGTGGTCGCGGCGGGCACCATCTGCCGCCAGATTCTGCGCAGCCGCGGCGTCACCATCGGCAGCCATCTTCTGCGCTGCGGCGGGGTGGCGGACGACCCCTTTCCCACCGAAGAGCCCGCGCTGCAAACGGCGCTGGAGCGGTGTGCGGCGAGCGACTTTCCGGTGCTGAACGAGGCCGCCGGGGAGCAGATGCGCCGGCGGATCACCCGCGCCCGGGCGGCACAGGATTCGGTCGGCGGGGTGCTCGAGGCGGCGGTGACCGGGCTGGAACCGGGGCTGGGCGAGCCGTGGTTCTGGTCGGTTGAGAGCCAGCTGTCCCATCTGCTCTTCTCGATCCCCGGGGTCAAGGGGGTGGAATTCGGGGCCGGTTTCTCGATCGCAGAGATGACCGGCAGCGCGGCGAACGATCCCTTTTGCTATCAGGGGGGCCGGGTGCGAACCACAACCAATCACAGCGGCGGCATCCAGGGCGGCATCACCAATGGGATGCCGCTGATTCTCCGGCTGGCGGTCAAGCCGACCCCCTCAATCGGGCAGCCGCAGCGGACGGTCGACCTCGAAAAGCAGGAGGACACCACCCTTGAGATCCGCGGGCGGCACGATCCTGCGATTGTCCACCGGGCACGGGCGGTGGCAGAGGCGGTGATCGCCTTCGGGCTTGCCGATCTCGCCGCCGGGCGGTACGGCACCGACTGGATGGCGGGCGGTTTTCTCAAAGACAAACAAAAGTAAAGGAGCGAGTGGGATGCAAACGCAGCGTTACGGCCTGATCGGCAGAAAGCTGGGGCACAGTTTTTCCAAATGGATTCATGAGCAGCTGGCAGATTACACCTATGACCTGATCGAGCTCGAACCGGAACAGCTCTCCCCCTTTTTTGCCGCGCGGGAGTTTGCGGCGGTCAATGTGACGATTCCCTATAAAGAGGCGGTCATTCCGCTGCTCGACGAGCTGGATGAAAGGGCGCGGGCGATCGGAGCGGTCAATACGGTGGTCAACCGGGCGGGAAAACTGATCGGATACAACACCGACTACGACGGTCTCGACACCCTGCTGCACCGCCACGGCATCCAGCTGGGAAACCGGGTGGTGATGATTCTCGGCACCGGCGGCACCTGCAAAACCTGTACCGCCCTGGCCCGTGCGGGCGGCGCAAAGGAGATCCTCCATGTCAGCCGCAGCGGAAAAGGCGGTGCGCTGACCTATCACGAGGCCGCGCTGCGGCGGGATGTACAGGTGCTGATCAACACCACCCCCTGCGGGATGTACCCCGACAACGACGGGATGCCGCTCGATCCTGCGCTCTTTCCCCGACTCGAAGGCGTTGCAGACGTGATCTACAACCCGCTGCAGACCGGTCTTGTGCTGCGGGCACAGGATCTCGGCCTGCGGGCGGCGGGCGGGCTCGAAATGCTGGTCGCACAGGCCGGGGCCGCGGCAGAGCTTTTTCTCGGCCGTCCGGTCGAAGAAGATCAGATCGTCCGGACCGTCCGGCAGCTGCAGCTGCAGCGCTCCAACTGCGTGCTGATCGCGATGCCGGGCGCCGGCAAGACAACGGTCGGGCGGCGGGCCGCAGAGCTGCTGGGTAAGGAGTTTGTCGACTGCGACGACGAAATCCTGAAAGCGGAGGGGCGCACCGCCTCCGAGATCATTCAGCAGGAGGGCGAGGCCGCTTTCCGCGCAATCGAGAGCAGGGTGATCGCCGACCTCGCAAAAACCGACGGCCGGCTGATCGCCACCGGCGGCGGGGTGGTGACAAGGCCGGAAAATATGCTGCGGCTGCGGCAAAACGGGGTGATCCTCTTCATCGACCGGGAGCTGACCCTGCTCGCCACCAGCGGACGACCTCTTTCCGGTAATCTTGATGCGCTGCGGCAGCGGTACCGCGAGCGGTACCCCCTTTACAACCGGTACTGCGACCGGAAACTGGATAACGACGAGACCATCGAGACCGCGGCAAAGCGGGTGGAGGAGGCATTCTATGCGTATTTTGATTCTTAACGGGCCGAACATCAACCTGCTCGGCCTGCGGGAACCGGGGATCTACGGCACCGACAGCTTTGCCGACCTGCTCGCACTGGTCCGGCGCACCGGAGAGGAGGAAGGGATCGAGATCGAGACCTTCCAGTCCAACCACGAAGGGGCGCTGGTTGATCGGATCCAGGAGTCGATGGGAAGGGTCGACGGCATTGTCTTCAACCCCGGCGCCTACACCCACACCAGCATCGCGCTGCTCGACGCGCTTCGCGCGGTGCGGATCCCCACCGTCGAGGTGCACCTGTCGGCGGTGGAGCAGCGGGAGTCCTTCCGGCAGATCTCCTACATCCGCAGCGCCTGTTTTCTGACCATCACCGGTGAGGGAATCGCCGGTTATGCCCGGGCGATCCGGGCGCTGAAAGAGCATCTGGCCGCCGATGACGCTCGAAAAAAAAGCGAGAACGGAGAGAAGAATCTATGATTATTACGATGAAAAAACTGGCGCCGCAGGAGGAGATCGACCGGATGGTCCGCAGCATCGAGCTCAAGGGGCTGCAGGTCACGATGATCAGCGGTACCGATTACAATGTCTTCGGTGTCGTGGGGGACACCACCATCCTCGACGACCGCAAACTCTCCGCCTCCCCCTACGTCGACAACGTACAGCGGGTCTCCGCGCCTTATAAGCTGGCCAACCGGGTCTTCCACCCCGCCGACACGGTGGTGGATGTCTCCGGGGTGCGCATCGGCGGCAGTGAGCCGGTGGTGGTGATGGCGGGACCCTGCTCGATTGAGAGTGAAACACACACCGATCTGATGGCGGATCTGGTCAAACAGGCGGGCGGGCGGATCTTCCGCGGCGGCGCCTACAAACCCCGCACCAGCCCCTACGCGTTTCAGGGACTCGGCAGCGACGGCATCCGCTATATGGAAACAGCGGGCAAAAAATACGGGATGCCGATCGTCAGCGAGCTGATGAGCATCGACAAGCTGGAGGAATTTGTCGAGCATGTCGACCTGATCCAGATCGGGGCGCGGAACATGCAGAACTTCGATCTGCTCAAGGAGGTCGGGCGCACCAAAAAGCCGGTGCTGCTCAAGCGGGGGCTGGCGAACACCATTGAGGAGTGGCTGATGAGCGCCGAATACATCATGGCCGGCGGCAACGAGAAGGTCATCCTCTGCGAGCGGGGTATCCGCACCTTTGAAAAGTACACCCGCAACACACTGGATCTGTCGGTCATCCCGGTCATCAAACAGCGCAGCCATCTGCCGATCGTCATCGACCCGAGCCACGCCACCGGCGACCGCAAGCTGGTGGAGTCGATGTCCCTCGCAGCGATCGCGGCAGGCGCCGACGGACTGATCATTGAAACCCACTGCGACCCACCCCACGCGCTGTCGGACGGCGCGCAGTGCCTCTACCCCAGTCAACTCGCGCTGCTCATCGAGCGCGGGCGGGAGATCGCCCGGGTCATCGGGCGGGATCTCTGATGCGGGCGGTCATCCACCCCGGCGCCGCCGCCGGCGGGGTGCGGGTTCCCTCCTCCAAGAGCATTGCGCACCGCGCACTGCTCGCGGCCGCCCTGGCAGAGGGGGAAACGGTGCTCGAAGGGCTGGACCGTTCGGAGGATCTGCGGGCCACCGCAAATGCAGCGCGCAGTTTTGGAGCCGCGATCCGGTGGCTGCCGGGCGGACAGATTCGGCTGCGGGGCTGCGGTTTTCCGTCCGCTCCCACCCGGGTGATCGACTGCGGGGAATCCGGCTCCACGCTGCGTTTTTTGATCCCACTGCTCGCGATGACCGGCAAGCCGGTCTCCTTCGCCGGTCGGGGCCGTCTGCCCGAGCGGTCGCAGCAGGTCTATGAGGCGCTCTTCGCCGAGCGCGGGCTGCCCTTTGTGCGCGGGGACGGAAAGCTGACCCTCTGCGGGCCGCTGCAGTCGGGTGAATTCCGGCTCTCGGGTGCGGTCAGTTCCCAGTTCATCACCGGGCTGCTGCTCGCGCTGCCGCTGGCGGAGGGAAACTCTGTTCTCCGGATTGAGCCGCCGTTTGAGTCCCGCCCCTATGTCGAGCTGACCCGCACGGTACTCGCTGCTTTCGGGGTGCATTCCGACTGGTTGGACCCGCTCACCCTCTCGGTACCCGGCGGTCAGCGATATCTGCCGGCGGGCCGTTTCGCGGTGGAAGGGGACTTCTCCCAGGCCGCCTTTTTCGCGGCGCTCGGCGCGCTGTCCGGCGAGATCCTGTGCGAAAACCTTCCCTCTGCCTCGCCGCAGGGGGACTGGGTCATCTTTGATTTTCTCGAGCGGATGGGTGTGCCGGTGAGCTTTTCGCCGGCGGGGATCCTGGTGCGGCGCGCGCCGCTGCGGGCCGGTGTCTTTGATCTTGGAGACTGTCCCGATCTCGGGCCCATCCTGATGGTGCTCTGCTGCTTTGCCGAGGGGGAATCGGTTCTGCTGCGCACCGGCCGGCTGCGTCTCAAGGAGTCCGACCGAATCGCCGCGATGCAGACCGAGCTGGCAAAGCTCGGTCTGCCGATCGACTGCCGCGGACAGGAGATCCACATCACCGGCAACGGGGGTCGCCGCTGCCGGGTGCCGGACCGGGCGCTTTTCGGCTGGAATGACCACCGGGTTGTGATGAGCCTTGCGGTCGCGGCGACCCGGGCAGAGGGCCCGGTTGCCATCGAAGGCGCGCAGGCGATCTGCAAGTCTTATCCGCACTTCTTTGACGATCTCACCCGGGTCGGCATCCGGGTGGATCTGACCTAAACCAGAATGATTTGAAGGGGGCTTTGGGATGATTACCACCGATACCAAGATTCTGATTGTCGGCCTCGGCCTGATTGGGGGCAGCTATGCCCGCGTACTCTCGAAAAAGGGGTACCGGGTCTGTGCGATCGACACCAACCCCGACAGCATTGACTATGCGCTCGGGCAGGGACTGATCGAGGACGGCAAAACCGGCCCCGACCCGGCGCTCTGCGGTGCGGCGGATCTTGTGGTTTTCGCCCTCTACCCCACCACCATGATCGACTGGATACGGCAAAACCAGCATCTCTTTCATCCCGGCACGCTGTTGACCGACGTCGCCGGGGTCAAGTGCGGGGTGCTGGAGGTCATACAGGAATTTTTGCGGCCGGATCTCGAGTTCATCGGCAGCCATCCGATGGCCGGGCGGGAGGTCTACGGGGTGCGCAACAGCGATGAGAGCATCTTTAAAATTGCAAACTTCATCGTCACCCCGACCGAGAAGAACACCCCGCAGGGAATCGCCGCCGCGCGAGAGCTCGGACAGCTGCTCGACTTTCATACCATCGTCGAGCTGGACCCCGCCACCCACGATGAGATGATCGGTTTTGTCTCTCAGCTGACCCATGCCATCGCGGTGAGCCTGATGACCTGCAACGACGATCAAAATCTGCAGGATTACACCGGCGACTCCTTTCGCGACCTGACCCGAATCGCCCGGATCAACGAGAAGATGTGGAGCGAGCTGTTTCTGCTCAACCGGGAGGTGCTGATCCGTCAGATCGACAGTTTCACCGCAGAGCTCGGCCGGATGCGGGAGATGCTGCAGCGGCAGGACCGGCCGGCGCTGGAGGAGATGTTCCGCCATTCGACCCGCCGCCGCGCACTGTTTGACCGATGAGGAGGGATTAGAATGTCGCTGACCGTCATGCGGGAATTTCGGGAAAATGAGCCGCTGCGCCGCGCCTTTGACGCGCTGGCACAGCCGGTTCTGGGATCTTCTTTGATGGAATGGCACCGGCAGGGATACTGGACCGACCACTTTCGGCCCTATCTGCTGGTGCGGGACGGAGTGCCGCTCGCCTGCGCCGTTGCCTATCTTCAAAATCTGTGCTGGGATGGACGGGTGCACCGCTGCGTTCAGATCGGCACCGTCCTAACCGATCCCGCCGCCCGCGGAGAGGGGTTTGCACGGCAGCTGATCGGGGAGATTTTGCAGGACTGGGAAACGGCTGAATTCATCTTTCTCCTCTCCGGCCCGGACACCGCCGGTCTGTTTGAATCCCTCGGCTTTGCACTGCGGCCAGAATTCTGCTGGCGGGCCGATACCGTCGTGCCGGTCCGGTCCGAAACAATCCCACTCGATCTGCAGCTCCCCCGCGACCGGGAACTGCTGTGGGCACACACACTGGAGGGCAATCCGTTTGCCGCCCTCACACTTCACCGCAGCTATGAGCTGCTGCTGCTCTGGCTGATGCGGGACCCCGCGCTGCAGCCGGTGTTTCTCCCCCGATCGGATACCGTCGCGGTGCTGAGAGCACAGCCGGGCGGCCTGTGCTGTCTCGATCTGCTGGGGGGACGCGGTACCCTGATGCAGGCGCTGTCCCAGCTGGGCCAGGATGGAGCGATTCCGCTCGGATTTGCACCGCGGGAGACCTCAGGTTGCACTTGCCGGCCAAAGGAGGACGGGAGTCGGCTGCTGGTGCTGCCCGGCGGGTGTGAGCCGCCCTTTGCCGCCAGCCGGCTCTGCCTGCCCGTCCTCGCGCACAGCTGAATCGCCATTTTTTCCGCTTGTTTTGGGCGGATCGACAAAAAACAGTTGTCCGTCTTGCGCGCGCGTTTTTTGGGCTGATATAATGGTTTTGTTCTCTTAAAAAGGGCGGGGCCTGCATTCGTCCTCTGAATGGGGCGGCTGCAGGTCCCTTTTTTGAGAAAACGAGGCCCGACCATCGCAGAAAAAACCATAACGACGAGAGAAAGGCGGAACAGAAATGGCGGAATTCGATTTTGAACTGTACGGCGTTCGCAGAAAATTGCCCTATGTCAAGATCCGGGAAGATCTCGCACTTGCAAGTTTCGTGGTGTTGTCCGATGTGGAGCTGGTTCGGGCCGCGGCGCCGCATCTGGTGGAAAAGCTGCCCCCGGTCGACCTGCTGATGACCGCTGAGGCAAAGGGGATCAGCCTCGCCTATGAGATGAGCCGGATCCTCAACCTGCCGCGGTTTGTCGTGGCGCGCAAGAGTCTCAAGCCCTACATGCAAAATCCCCTTTCTCACAAGGTCGTGTCCATCACCACCCAGAAGGAGCAGACCCTCTACCTCGACGGCTGTGACGCCGCACTGCTGCGGGGCAAGCGGGTGGCACTGGTCGACGATGTGATCGCCACCGGCGAGTCGATCGCCGCGATCGAGGAACTGGCGGTGGCCGCAGGGGCGACGGTGGTTGCCCGGGCGGCAATCCTAGCTGAGCTTGACGCGGTGCACCGGGACGACATCGTCTATCTGAAAGAACATTTTGTCTTCCGCCCAAACCCGGACGGCAGTTTCACCCCGCTGACCAGCGCGGCCGAGATGTGACCGCCGCGCGGTTTTCTTGACAAGATCCGGTAGAGCATGCTATACTTTTTTTGTATCTGACAGGCCTTGCGGCCGGCCGGCTGCAAAGCAAAATCTTCTTGTATTGGAGATGTTTTCATGGAAAGAATTAAGACCATCGAGACCCGGAACCTCTGCGAAAGCGCGAAGAACGGCGGCTGCGGCGAGTGCCAGACCTCCTGCCAGTCTGCCTGCAAGACCTCTTGCGGCGTTGCGAACCAGCAGTGCGAAAAGGCGAAGTAAACAGCAAAAAACGGCAAAAAACCGTCTTGAGCCGGGATGGCGTAAGGCGGTTTTTTTGTGTATAAATTTGGAGGAACTGCATGATACATCAATATCAGCTCAACGGTTACAACATCGTTCTGGACACCTGTTCCGGCTCGATCCATGTGGTGGACGAGGTCGCCTATGATCTGATCGCCGGTTTCAAGGAGCTGCCGGAGGAAGAACTGGTGGCGCAGGTGCTGGAGAAGTATCGCGACCGCCCGGACGTCAACGAGCGGGAGATCCGCGACTGCCTGGACGACATCCGCGCCCTCGAAAAGGCGGGCAAGCTTTACAGCGAGGACAACTTTGCCCAGCTCGCCGGGGAGTTCAAGCAGCGGGAACAGAACGTCGTCAAGGCGATCTGCCTGCACGTCGCCCACACCTGCAACCTCAACTGCTCCTACTGCTTTGCCAGCCAGGGCAAATACCACGGCGAGCGGGCGCTGATGAGCTTTGAGGTCGGCAAACAGGCGCTGGATTTCCTGATTGCCAACTCGGGCAGCCGCCACAACCTCGAGGTCGACTTCTTCGGCGGCGAGCCGCTGATGAACTGGGAGGTGGTCAAACAGCTGGTCGCCTACGCGCGGGAGCAGGAGCCGAAGGTCAACAAGCACTTCCGGTTCACCCTGACCACCAACGGCATGCTGATTGACGACGACGTGATCGACTTCTGCAACAAGGAGATGCATAACGTCGTGCTCAGCCTCGACGGCCGCAAGGAGATCCACGACCGGCTGCGGGTGGACTACGCCGGCAACGGCAGCTATGACCGAATCGTGCCGAAATTCAAGGAGTTTGTGCGCCGCCGCGGCGACGGCGAGTACTATATGCGGGGCACCTTTACCCACGCGAATCCCGACTTCACCAAGGACGTCTTTCACATGGCCGATCTCGGATTCACCCGGCTGAGCATGGAGCCGGTCGTCTGTGCGCCGGATGATCCCGCCGCGCTGACCGACGAGGACATCAAGATCGTGCTCGAGCAGTACGAGATTCTCGCAAAGGAGATGCTCCGCCGCAAGAAGGAGGGGCGCCCCTTCATCTTCTATCACTACATGCTGGATTTGACCGGCGGCCCCTGCATCTACAAGCGGCTGTCCGGCTGCGGCAGTGGCACCGAGTACATGGCGGTCACCCCCTGGGGTGACCTCTACCCCTGTCACCAGTTTGTCGGCGAGGAGTCCTACAAGCTCGGGGACATCTGGCACGGGGTCACCAATGAGGCCTGCCGCGCCGAGTTCCGCAGCTGCAACGCCTACTCCCGCGAGGAGTGCCGCGACTGCTGGGCCAGGCTCTACTGCTCGGGGGGCTGCGCGGCCAACGCCTACCACGCCACCGGCAGCATCGGCGGGGTCTACCGGCAGGGCTGCGAGCTGTTCAAAAAGCGGATCGAGTGTGCCATCATGCTGCAGATCGCCGAGAAGGATCTCGGATGAAGACGCCGGTCTACGACTTCGCCCGCACCTATGCCGCCCGCGGCGGCGTCCGGCTGCACATGCCGGGGCACAAGGGGACCGGCCCGTTGGGCTGCGAGGCACTCGATCTCACCGAGATCGCGGGGGCGGATTCACTCTATGAGGCGGACGGCATTCTGGCCGAGAGCGAACGGAATGCCGCCGGACTGTTCGGCACCGGGCAGACCTTCTTCTCGGCCGGGGGCTCTTCCCAGTGTGTCAAGGCGATGCTGCTGCTCGCGGTGCGCAGGGCGGGCCGCCGCGGCATCCTCGCCGCCCGCAATGTGCACAAGTCCTTTGTGCAGGCCGCCGCGCTGCTCGATCTCGAGCCCCGCTGGCTCTGGCCACAGGGGCCCGGCGAGCTGCTGCGCTGCGATGTGAGCGAGGAGCAGCTTGATCGGGCGCTCGCCGACTGCGACGAACTGCCGGCGGCAGTCTATCTGACCTCGCCGGACTACCTCGGCCATCTGCAGCCGGTTGACCGCCTTGCGGCGGTCTGCCATCGCTACGGGGTGCCGCTGCTGGTGGACAACGCCCACGGCGCCTATCTGCATTTTCTCTCACAGCCCTGCCACCCGATCGACCTCGGGGCCGATCTCTGCTGTGACTCCGCACACAAGACGCTGCCGGTGCTGACCGGCGGGGCCTACCTGCATCTGGCAAAGGGAGCCGATTTCGGCTCGGAGGAGGAGATCCGGCAGGCACTCTCCCTCTTCGGCTCGACCAGCCCCTCCTATCTGATCCTCGAGTCGCTCGACCTGTGCAACCGGTACCTCGACGAGATTTTCCCCGCCGCGCTGGAAAAGACGGTCGGCCGGGTTGCCGCGCTCAAGAAAAAGCTCACCGCACAGGGCTGGTCGGTGCTGCCGGGGGAGCCGTTCAAGATCACCCTCTGCACCGCAGACTGCGGCTTTTCTGGCCGGGCGATCGCACAGCAGCTGCGGCAGGCCGATATTGAGTGCGAGTACGCCGATCCCGACTACCTCGTGCTGATGGTCTCGCCGCAGAACCCGCCGCGGGATCTCGAACGTCTTGCGGACGCACTGCCCCCCTGCCCCGGTCCGATCGGTCCGGGTGCGAAGACCTTTCAGCCCGATCCGCCGCGGCAGGCGGTGCCGGTGCGGCAGGCATTATTCGCCCGCTGCGAAACGGTTCCCGCTTCGGAGTCGGTCGGCAGGATCTGCGCCGCCCCTACCGTCTCCTGTCCGCCGGCGGTACCGGTCGCGGTCAGTGGCGAGGTCATCACCGCCGGGGCCGCCGCCGTCTTCGCACACTACGGCATCGAGACGGTCAGCGTGCTGTGCCCCTGACAAAAAAAGAGGATGGACTTTTCAAAAGGTGTGGCAGGATAAGAAAACGCAACTTCCTTTTGGAAGTTTAGTTCTGCCGTAGACTTTTGGCGTAGAAAGCACTCAGAGCGGCCCCCCAAGCCACCAAGGCTTGGGGGGCCGCTCTTCGCACTTTCACCATCCAAAATTCTGGGGCAGAACTGCAGGGCACCGTAAAAAGGTCGATTTTGATGCGGGTGCAAGGAAAAACGTCGAAGGCACCCTTTGTGGTTGTTGAGACGTTTTGACGCCGCAGCCGCGCAAAAGCGGCCTTTTTACGGCGTTGTTTTCTTATTCTGCCACACCTAAATCCATCCTCTTTTTTTATGCCAGTTTGCTCCGTTTGTAGGCGGCGGCGAAAAGCCCCGCCGCGGCGAGGAGATTTGCCGCAAAGATCAAAACACCCACGCCCTTTGCCCCATCGGCGAGCATCCGACTGACCTGCCCGGAGTAGAGATATTGTGCCACCGCGTCGACCCGCGCATTGAAGATCGAGAGCATCGGGGCAAAGGCGAGCAGCAGCATCACCGGCACCGTGACCGAGGTCGCGGTCATCTGGCTGGGGCTTGCCACCCCGATCGCTCCGCCGAGCAGAATCGAGACGAGGATCCCCGCCGCCATCACCGCGAGGAATCCGGTCCGCTGCGGTGCGGTGTACTCCCCCGCCGCACAGAGAATCCCCGCACCGGCCATACAGAGGAGCAGGACATAGCCCCCCACCCCAGCGAGATATTCCTGCGGCCGGACACCGGAGAACATCAGTACCCGCAGTGTGTTTTTCTCCTTCTCCTCCGCGATGATCGCGGCGGTCGCGGTCAGCGGGGCCATGCCGACATACATGGTGGCGAACAGCGTAACAAAGAAATTTTTCGGCATTCCCTCAATCTTCACCGCGCTGTTCATCAGCAGGGTCAGCGCCGGAAACAGCACGAACTGGATCAGCACCGTCCGGTTCTTGGGGGTATCCTGCAGCTGCCGCCGGAAGATCAGCCATCCATTTCTCATTCCTCCTGCAGCCCCCTTCCGGTCCGTTTTAAAAATACCTCCTCCAGCGTCGGCTCGCTTGAGTGGATCGACGCAATCCGGCCCGTCTCGAGATAGCTGCAGAGCGTCGGCACGGACGCCGGACTGTTCTCGAGCTCCACCGTCTCTCCCCCGCGCAGCGTGATCCGAAACCGGTTTTGCCGGTTGTATTTTTGGCAGATCGCGTCCGGTGCGCCGAGCTCGAGGATCTCCCCGCCGTGCAGCAGCGCCACCCGGTCGCAGAGCCGCTGCGCCTCAACCATATTGTGGGTGGTGAGCAGGATGGTCAACCCGTCCGCCCGCGCCTTTTCGAGCAGCGCCCAGATCCTGCGGGCGGTGCCGGGGTCAAGGCCCGCGGTCGGCTCGTCGAGAAACAGGAGTTTCGGTTTTCCCAGAAGCGCGCGGGCGAGTGCGAGCCGGCTGCGCATCCCTTTGCTGAGCCGGCCGGCCGGCGTCCTGCGCGCCTCATACAGCCCACAGCGCCGCAGCAGATCGCCGATGTCCTCCCGCTCCACCCGGTAGAGCCGGGCGTAGAACGCGAGATTTTCCCACACCGAAAACCGCTCATACAGTCCCAGATCATCCATCATCGCACCGACGGCGCGGTGCTCTGCCCCGGTCAGCCGCCGGGTGTCCCGCCCGAGCAGCGCCGCCTCCCCGCCGGTCTGCAGCAGCTGGCCGGTCAGGATCCGCACCAGGGTGGTCTTGCCCGCGCCGGAGGGGCCGAGCAGCCCAAAGATCTCCCCCTGCTCCACCGCAAAGGAGACCTGCCGCAGCACCGTGTGATCGGCATACCGGTGGGAGAGTTGGTGTGCCTCAATGACCGCAGCCATTTTTGTCTCCCCCTTTCTCCTGCATCCGTCGCAGCGCAGCCTCAAGCTGCCGGTTCTCAAGTCTCTCCTTGAGGGCCATCGCGAGCAGGCTGCCGACAAAGGAGAGGCCAAAGCAGAGCAGAAAGAGCGCCCAAGGCCGCCAGTGGTTGACCGGGAACCAGTCAAAGGCCAGAATGAAGAGGACGAGCAGCAGCAGCACGGTGCCGAGCATCAGGGCGGTGCGCAGCCAAAGCGCCATCTGCCGGATGATTCGGTCGGTAAAAAAGAGGTACCGCGCGCCGGCAATACAGACCGAGAGCAGAAGATACTCCCACGCGACCGCAATCGGAATCCCCTCTGCGCCGAGTGCGAAGATACTGGAATATCCCCTCGCAGAGGCGCCGAACAGCAGGCAGAACAAACTCAGCAGCAGCATGGTGAACCCGAAGATGCACAGCACCTGCGCCAGAAAATCAAAGATGGTTTTTCGCCGTTCCATCAAGACACCCCCAGTCGTCTTTTCAGCTCATCGGCGTACTGCCGAGAGGCGATGATCTGCTCGCCGCTTGACAGGGTCACCCGCAGTTTGCGGTCGAGCTCGGCTCGCAGGCTGCGGATCTGCCGCAGCTGGATCAGGCAGGACCGGCTCACCCGGCAGAATCCCGCCTCCTCCAGCCGCTGTTCCAGCTCATAGAGCTTGAGATCCGACTCGTAGACCGCGTCGTCGGTATAGAGAAAGGTGTGCCGGTCGACGCTTTCAATATAGATCACCGCGTCGATGTTGATCAGATGCAGTTCGCCATCCCTTTTGCCGGTGAGCTGGTTGTTCATCATCCGCAGTGCGGCGAGGATCCGCTCGACCTCCGCTGTCAGCTGGCGGCAGCGGATCTCGACCTCCATCTCCCCGAGCTGTTCCTCGACCTTGATCTCGATCTTCATCCGGTCACCCCCCTTTGCCTTCTATCTTACTCTTCATCCGCCGCTTTGCAATGCCTCAGCACGCGGATTGCCGTTCTGCGCCCCCAAACTGCCAAAAAAGGCGCCCCTGGCAGAGCCAAGGACGCCTTCTTCCCCTTCAGATTAGCCGATCTCGATTGCCCCGACCGGACAGCCGGACTGCGCGTCGAGGGCCGCGCCGACCTCCTCCGCCGGCAACTCGCCCACCACCGCGCGGGCAACCCCCTCGTCGGTCATCTCAAAAACCTGCGGACAGGTGGTGACACACAGCCCACAGCCGATGCAGCTCTCATTGACCCTTGCTTTCACAGTGATCTTCCTCCTTTTTGTTTTCCGAGGCGATACCGCCTGTCCCGATAGTATGGGCAGAAAATGCGCAGCCCATTCCGCTCAGACGATCCGGTTGATCGGGCTGCCGGAACAGAACGCCCGGATATTTTCCGCCACCATCGAGACCAGCCGGCGGCGGGTCTCAAGGCCGCGCCAGCCCATGTGAGGGGTGAGGACGACATTCTCCATCCTGTAGAGCGGACTGTCCGCCGCGGGCGGCTCGGTCTCCTGCACATCCAGCCCGGCACCGGCGATCTGCCCGCGCTGCAGCGCCGCGATCAGTGCAGGTTCGTCGATCAGCGCACCGCGGGCGGTGTTAATGAGAAAAGCGGTCGGTTTCATCCAGCCGAGCTGCTCCGCGCCGATCATGTGGCGGGTCTCATCGGTCAGCGGACAGTGCAGCGAGACAAAATCACTCTGCCGCAGCAGCTCTTCGAGCGGAACGTAATGGATTCCCTCCTCGTCCGGCCGGGGATGGTGGGCGGTGGCAAGGATCTTCATCTCCATCGCCTGCGCGATCCGGATCACCGCCCGGCCGATATGCCCTGCCCCGACGACCCCGAGCGTCTTGCCGTTGAGCTCGATGTGATCCACCTTGAGATGATCGGTGAAGTTGCTGTGGTCCCCGGCGGCGAGCATCCGCTGCTGGATCGTCATCGAAGAGGCGAGGTTCAGCATCAGCAGCATCACCGTCTGGGCGACCCGCTGGGTGCTGTACTCCGGCACGTTGCAGACCGCAATTCCCTTCTCCCGCGCCGCCTCGAGATCGATGTTGTTGTAGCCGGTGCCCGCCTCGCAGATCAGCCGGACCGAGTCGGGAAACGCGCGGAGGATCTCGCCCGGCACCGGGATCTCCTTGGTCACCACCACGGTGTGGCCGGCCACCCGCTCGAGCATCTTCTCGGGCGGGGTCTCATCGTAGACGGTCACCTGAGAGGCGACCTGTTCAAACCCTGCCTTGCCGTCGTAGTTGACCCGCGCTGCATTGAGCACCACCGTATTGTCCTGCATCATCCTGTCTCCCTTTTTTGTATTTTTTCTGAGTGTAACACAGCCACAGCCGCGGTGCAACCGAAAACCTTGCTTCTTTTTCCAGAATTCGCTATAATGAATCCGTGCTCCGACCACAAAGGATGAACCTTCGGTACACCTGCGGGAAGGAGAAAAACATTCAGCATCCGTCCTGACACACGCCGGGTTCGCCCGGGTGGGAAGGCAGTCCTGAGAAAATCCCGGCATTTTGCGCCCGCGTCTGCGGGCAGTTTCGCTCTGCGATTTTCCGCGCCTTCCGGACAGGGAGCCATCTCCCTCTGGAAGGCGTTTTTTGTTGCGTGGACGGCGACGCTGAAACGGAAAGGGGGAACCGCTGTTTGGAGACAAGACTTTCGGTTATCAGCATCCTCGTTTCAGATCGGGCATCCGCCGGTCGGGTCAATGAGCTGCTGCACGAGTTCGGCAGCTATATCATCGGCCGGATGGGACTGCCCTATCGGGAGCGGGGGGTCTCGGTAATCTGTGTGGTCATCGATGCACCGGGTGAGATCACCAGCGCTCTGTCGGGCAAGCTGGGAATGCTGCCCGGGGTGACCGCGAAGACGATCACCTCCAAGACGCCGGCGCCCCCGCGCGAGAACTGACTGCAACACAGTCAAGAAAAAAGGAGAAATGGAACATGAAAAAACTGATCGCCCTTGTGCTCTCGCTGGCACTCGCCGCCTCCACCCTCGCGGGCTGCGGTGGTTCCGGCAGCTCGTCCACCCCGTCCTCCACGCCGGACAGCTCCTCTTCGTCCTCTGCCGCCGTCGAGCCGACCGACATCCGGATCGCCGGGCTCAAGGGCCCGACCTCGATGGGTATGGTCAAGCTGATGGAGGACGCCGAGAACGGCGAGGCCGCCAACAACTACACCTTCACCATCGCCGGTTCCGCCGATGAGGTCACCCCCAAGCTGATCCAGGGCGACTACGACATCGCCGCGGTGCCCGCAAACCTCGCCTCGGTGCTCTACAACAACACCGAAGGCGCGATCAAGCTGCTCGCGATCAACACCCTCGGCGTCATCTACATCGTCGAGAAGGGCGACAGCGTCCAGTCGCTGTCCGACCTCGCCGGCAAGACCATCTATGCCACCGGCAAGGGTTCCACCCCCGAGTATGCGTTCAACTACATCCTGAGCGAGAACGGCCTTGATCCCGCCACCGATGTCACCGTCGAGTGGAAGACCGAGCCGACCGAGGTCGTGCAGGTGCTCGCCCAGTCGGACAGCGCCGTTGCGATGCTGCCTCAGCCCTATGTCACCGTCGCCCAGAATCAGGTCGAGGGACTGCGGGTTGCGGTGGATCTCAACCAGTCCTGGAGCGATCTCGATAACGGCAGCCTGTTCCTGACCGGCGTGCTGGTTGTCCGCTCCGAGTTTGCCGAGCAGCACCCCGAGCAGCTGGCCGCCTTCCTCAAGGAGTATCAGGCGTCCACCGAGTGGGTCAATGCGAATGTCTCCGACGCCGCTCAGCTGGTCGAGAAGTTTGACATCGTCGCCGCCGCGGTCGCCGAGAAGGCCATCCCCTACTGCAACATCACCTACATCGCCGGCGACGAGATGAAGACCGCGATGGACGGCTATCTGAAGGTGCTCTACGATCAGGATCCGAAGTCGGTCGGCGGTACCCTGCCGGCGGAAGACTTCTACTGCAATGTCGGCTAAACCGCGGTGGGAAAAGGCTGTCGCCATCCTGCTGGCGCTGCTTTTGTGGCAGCTCGGGGCGATGGCGCTGAACAGCCCGATCCTGCTGGTCAGTCCGCTGCGGGTACTGGTGCGGCTTTCCGAGCTGGTGTTTCAGGGTGATTTTTACACGGCGATCGGCTTTTCGCTGGTGCGGATCATCGCGGGATTTGCGCTGGGCCTCATCGGCGGCAGTCTGCTGGCCGCTGTGGCGAGCCGCTGGCACCCGGTTGAGGTGCTGCTGTGGCCCTATATCACCGTCATCAAGACCACCCCGGTGGCCTCCTTTATCATCCTCTGCCTGATCTGGCTCAACTCCTCCAATCTGTCGGTCTTCATCTCCTTTCTGATGGTGCTGCCGATCGTCTATGCGAATGTACTGGAGGGGATCCGGCAGACCGATACCAAGCTGCTCGAGATGGCGCAGTTGTTCCGGGCGGGGTTCTGGCGGCGGCTGCGATATATCTATCTGCCCCAGCTGCGCCCCTATCTGACCACCGCCTGCAGCGTCGCGCTCGGTCTGTCCTGGAAGGCGGGCATCGCGGCGGAGGTCATCGGCATCCCGGACGGTTCGATCGGGGAGCGGCTCTACGACGCCAAGGTCTATCTCAACTCCCCCGATCTCTTCGCCTGGACGGTGGTCATCATCGCGGTGAGCATCCTGTTTGAAAAACTGTTTCTGCTGCTGCTGAAGGCGGGTTACCGCCGGCTGGAGCAGGGCTGAGCCAAAGGAGGGGCCAAGATGGAAGATATCCTCGTAAGCGGGCTCTGCAAGCGGTTTGAGGACAAGATGGTACTGCGGGACTTCACCGCCCGGTTCCCCGCGGGGCAGACCACCTGCGTGATGGGCCGTTCCGGCTGCGGCAAGACCACGCTACTCAACCTTTTGATGGGTTTTCTCTCTCCCGACGCGGGCGAAATCCGCGGGGTGCCGAGCCGACTCTCAGCCGTGTTTCAGGAGGACCGGCTGCTGGACGGCTTTTCCGCCCGGGCAAACATCGCCTTTGTCTGTCCGCAGCGGCCCACCGCGGAGATCGATCGTCATCTCACCGCGGTGGGCCTTGCGCAGGATGCCGGCCAACCGGTACGGGAACTCTCGGGCGGCATGCGCCGCCGGGTGGCAATCGTGCGGGCGGTGCTGGCCGAGGGGGATCTGCTGCTGCTCGACGAGCCCTTCAAGGGGCTGGACGAGACGACCCGCGCCGTGGTGGCGGGCTATCTGCGGGCCGAAACGGCTGGACGGACGGTCATCATGGTCACCCATGATCCCGATGAGGTCGCCCTGATGGGCGGTGAATTGCTGAAGATGGAGCCGGTCTGAATCCGGCGGGAAAGGCAGGTTTCTGATGAATTACGAGACAAAACAAGAGATTCTCGCGGCACTCGCGCTGCCGTGGGAAGAGTTTTCCTCCACTGTGCTCCCCGCGGCAAAGCAGCTGCACCGCGAGCAGAATGGGGATCACCTGACCGCGACCGCGATGCTGGGGTACAGCAATGTCTGCAAAAATCAGTGCCTCTACTGCGGCATGCGGGCCGCCAACAGCGATGTGCCCCGCTACCGGATCGAGCCGGAGGAGGTGCTCGCCTCGCTGCGGGCAGCGCGGGAAACCGGTTTCACCCGGATCTTTCTGATCTCGGGCGAAGATCCGAAATACGATTTTGAAAAGCTGCTGCGGATGGTCGAGGGCGCAAAAAAGCTGGGGATGACCCATGTCAGCCTCGCCTGCGGTGAATTTGAGCGCAGCCAGTACGAGGAGCTGCGGGATGCGGGCGCCGACGAGTATGTCCTCAAATTTGAGATGTCCCACAAGGAGACCTTTGACCGGCTGAATCCCTCCACCAACTTTGAGAAACGCTCCGCGGCAATCGGCTGGATCAAGGAATCCGGTATGGAACTGGCCTCCGGCAATATCGTGGACTATCCCGGCCAGACGCTGGACGAGCTGGCCGACGACATCCTGCTGATGCGCAAACTCGGGATCAGCTGGGCGCCGATCGTCCCCTACCTGCCCGCCAAAAACACCCCGCTCGCCGCCGAGGGCGGTCCAGGACGGCAGGAGATGATTCTGCGGGAGATCGCCCTCACCCGGCTGATGATCCCTGCGGTGAACATCACCGGCGGACAGCCGGGCAAAAATCTCGCCGACGGCTTTTCCAGCGTCGACGGCACCCAGGCGGCACTCGCAGCCGGTGCAAACCTGCTCTTTGCCGATCTGCTGCCCGCAGCGCGGGCCCAGGCGTTCCGGGTGGTGGATAACCGCACCCTGCTCGGTCTGGACCATATTCAGCAGATGGCGGAGATGAGCGGCATGACCCTCTGCCTGTAACCAGCAAAAGCAAGACGGACCCGGTGCAATGCACCGGGTCCGTTTGTGTTATCTGTCCGTTCTTTACCGTTTTTCAAATTCCGCGCAGAGAAACAGCGGCAGGTCGGATTGGTTTTCTTTCGGGTCATAGCTGCGCGGTTCCACCATCTCGAGCAGTGAAAGCCCGTTTCGGGCCGCGAGGTTGAGGTAATAGGAGACCGGCCGGTGGTAGTGAAGCGATCTGCCCCAGAAATCCCCCTCTCTGCTGTGCGGTGTCAGATAGCCGCTGATCTCTTTGGCCCGCTTTTTCCCATCCTCCCCCGTGACCCACTCCCCGATATAAAAGGCGGGATGCACAATCGAAAGCCACAGCCTCCCCTGCGTTCTCAGCACCCGGGCAAATTCGGACAGGGTGTGCGCAATCTCTGGCAGGTCCATCAGAACCTGGTTGCAGAAAACAAGGTCAAAGCTGCCCGCCTGATAGGGAAGATCCTCCGTCAAATCCACCAGATCAAATCTGCTGTGGGGATATCTCTCCCGTGCCAGCCGGATCATTGCGGCCGCGCCGTCACAGCCGGTGGCCTTTGCGCCCTGTTTTGCAAACCAATCGGTATACCGGCCATATCCGCAGCCGGCGTCCAGCACCGACATTGCTCCGATCTTGGCAAACCGATCTTCCACCAGTCTTCTGTTCTGCGCCGAAAAATTGGAGCTTTCCTGTACGCCGCAATACTTTTCTGCGGCCTCTTCCCAGTACCGGATCGTTTCGCTCGCCTTCATCTGCTCTCTCCCCCTTTTGATGAAAAAAGCTCCGGCAGACGCAATCGTTGTGCCGGGGCGATAGTTCTTCTATTTCTGATTTCTCGGGCGGGGGTCAGGCGCGGATGATCCGGCCCTCCTTGCGGGGCTTTGCGGCCGGCTCCTCCGCCGGGTAGCCGAGGATGCAGTGGCCGACGCCGCGGTAGTTCTCAGGGACGCCCCACTTCTTCATCAGCGCTTTGCCCTCCTCGCTCTCGAAGACCGGCTTTGCGCGGTGAATCCAGCAGCTGCCGAGCCCCTCCGCCTTGGCGGCGAGCATCATGTTCTGCATCACAAGGGCACCGTCCTCCTCGCAGGTCTCGCCGCGGTCCCCGTTGGAGAAGACCACGACCACCGTCGGCGCACCGTAGAACGGATCGCTCTCGTTGCCGAGCACCCGGGCATTGAGCCGGGAGAGCAACTTGACCGTCTCGGGATCCTGCACCGCGACCAGAATCGGAGACTGCAGCCCCATGCTGCTGGGTGCCCAGATGCCGGCCTCCAGCACATAGTCGAGTTCCTCCGGCTTGATCTGCTCCGGCTGATAGGATCGGACGCTGCGGCGGCTCTTGATGAGTTCCATGACCTCTTTTTTATCCATTCTATTTTCTCTCCTTTGTCCCGGGCGCACCCGGCTGATTCTTCCAGCAGCATTATACCACCGCAGCGAAACAAAATCAATTTTGTCTCCCCCTTGCAAATTTGGGGCAACCGCGTTATACTCTCCTTGTCCTTTGCACTCGCGGGGATAAATTTGCACTGCATCCACAAAGAAGAGTGGAGCGGCAGCAGGAGG
>DXIA01000144.1 GCA_019113125.1 Candidatus Pygmaiobacter gallistercoris
AAAAAAGCACTTTAAGAACCGACAGAATAATTTTAGAAGTTTTGATAATTTTTTCCATGTATGATCCCTCCTGTGCTGATTTGTCTATATCATACATTAGAAAAATATGTTTGTCAACTATTTTTTAATGATATTCGTTAAAAATTAGTTGAAATGCATTAATAATAAGTTTGCTTATTTGTCATTTGCACCGCAGCGTGCCGCTGCCGGCGCAATCATATCATCAGCTGTGAGATTCTGCGTTTTCCATCAGATTTCTTCATGAAAAAATAACGATTTGCTGATTGAAACTTTTTTCTAAATGGTATAATATAATATTAATAATTATATTTTGTAGTTAGGAGAATCAGTATGAGTGAATTATTTCGTTCGGCGCAGGATCCCATCAGCAGCGAGAGCCACGCATTCGGCGCGTTTCTCTCCTTGGTTGGTGGTTTTCTGCTGATTCTGCGGGGTTTCGAGGTCGGCGCCTCGGTTTGTGATCTCGCGGGCTCTTTTCTGTTTGTTCTCTCGCTGATCGCGCTGTATGCGGCCAGTGCGATCTATCACTACTACCCCGGCACCGCCGCAAGCGGCGGCATCAAGCGACGGCTGCGCAAGCTGGACCACAGCATGATCTATCTGCTCATCGCCGGCAGCTACACCCCGTTTTCGCTGAAATTTCTGCCGGCTGAGAAAGGGATGCGATTCTGCGGCATTCTCTGGCTGATCGCTCTGTTCGGAATTCTGCTCAAGCTGCTCTGGATCAATGCGCCGCGGATGCTGACCTCGCTGCTCTATCTCTGCATGGGCTGGGCTATTCTCTTTGTCATCGACGATTTTGCCAGCTGCGGGCCGCTCTGTCTTGGGCTGGTCGCGCTGGGCGGTATCTTTTACACCGTCGGCGCGGTCATCTATGCGCTCAAACGGCCGAATTTCTCCTCTCGGTTCGGGTTCCATGAGCTGTTTCACCTGTTCATTCTGGCCGGCAGTATCACCCATTACCTCGCGGTGTTCTTCTTTGTGCTGTAATCTTTCTTTGCGATCCGGCCAATAAATAAAAAAGATTCCCGTCCAGATCCGGCGCTGTGCCGGGTATGGACGGGAATCTTTTTATTGATCGGTTATCTGCAGGTCAATCAGACCAGCTCGATGACGGCCATCTCGGCCGCGTCGCCGCGACGGGCGCCGATCCGGATGATGCGGGTGTAGCCGCCGCTGCGGTCGGCATACTTCGGGCCGATCTCATCGATCAGCTTCTTGGCAACATCCTCTTTGGTGATGAACGAATAGATCTGACGCTTCGTGTGCAGGGAGTCCTGCTTGCCGAGGGTAATCATCTTCTCGGCCACGGCGCGGACCTCTTTGGCTCGGGTGACGGTGGTCTCGATCTTGCCTTTTTCAAAAAGGTAGGTGACCATCGCTCTGAGCATCGCCCTGCGGCTATCGCTGGTTCTGCCAAGCTTTCTGGTACCGGGCATCCCAATTCACTCCTTTTCAGTAATCGGGAAACGGGGGCGGACACACCGCCCGCTGCGCTCCCCTCTGTTGTGTTTTTTACTCGTCGTCCTTACTCAGCTTGAAACCGAGAGATTCCAGTTTGGAGATGACTTCCTCCAAGCTCTTGCGGCCCAGATTGCGGACCTTCATCATCTCGTCCTCACTCTTGTTGATGAGGTCTCCAACCGTATTGATGCCCGCACGCTTGAGGCAGTTGAAGGAGCGCACCGACAGATCCAGCTCCTCGATGGTCATATCGAGGACCTTCTCCTTGCCCTTGTCATCCTTCTCGACCATGATGTCGACATCCTGGGTCTCCTCCGAGAGATTCGCGAAGAGATTCAGATGCTCGGTCAGGATCCGGGCGGCGAGGCCAACCCCTTCCTTCGCGTTGATGATGCCGTCGGTCCAGACCTCCAGCGTCAGCTTGTCATAGTCGGTAATCTGCCCGACACGGGTATTCTCAACCGTGTAGTTGACCTTGAGTACCGGGGTGTAGATGCTGTCCACCGCGATGGCGCCGAGCGTTGCAAACTCGGGGTTCTGCTTGTTGCGGTCGGCGGGCACATAGCCGCGGCCCTTGTCGAAGGTCAGCTCCATTACCAGCTTTGCGCCCTCGTCGAGGGTTGCAATGTGCCAGTCGGGGTTGAGGATCTCGATCTCAGCATCCTGCTGGATGCTGCCGGCAGTGACCTCTCCCTCACCGTTCGCCTCGATGCGAACGGTCTTGGGGCCATCGGAAAAGAGCTTTGCGCGGACGCCCTTGAGGTTCAGGACAATCTCGGTGACGTCCTCCTTCACGCCCTCCACGGTGGAGAACTCATGCACCACACCGTCAATCTTGACCGAGGTGATGGCAACACCGGGCAGGGAGGAGAGCAGCACGCGGCGCAGGCTGTTGCCCAGCGTCGTGCCGAATCCACGCTCGAGAGGCTCTACAACGAATTTGCCATAACGGCCATCCGCGCTGAGGGTAGCTGTATCAATCTTCGGCCTTTCGATCTCAATCATTCAAAAAAACCCTCCTTGTAAAGCAAAGGCAGAGCCTTTGCCATAGATTCGCATTCCCTATGCTACTGTTCGGGTTATTTGGAGTAAAGCTCAACGATGAGATGCTCAGACACATCATAGTCGATATCACTGCGCTCGGGCAGACGCTCCACGGTTCCCTTCAGCTCGTTCGCGTCACGCTTGAGCCAGGCGGGGACCAGAACCATCGGCGCGTCGGCGCCGGTGAGCTTCGAGAACTTGACCGAGGAACGGCTCTTCTCGCAGACCGCGATCACATCGCCGGCCTTGACGCGATAAGAAGGAATGTTGACCTTCTTGCCGTTGACGGTGAAATGAGAGTGGGTGACCAGCTGACGAGCGTCACGCCGGGTGGAAGAGAATCCCAGACGGAAGACCACGTTGTCCAGACGGGTCTCAAGCATCCGCAGCAGGTTCTCACCGGTGATACCGGGCTGTTTCTCCGCCAGCTCAAAGTAGTGATGGAACTGCTTCTCGAGCATGCCGTAGATGAACTTGACCTTCTGTTTCTCCTTGAGCTGGATGGCGTACTCGGACTGCTTCTTGCGCATGCCGTTGCCATCGTTGCGCTTGGTGGTCTTCTTGGCGTAACCCATCACTGCAGGAGAGATGCCCAGCGCCTTGCAGCGCTTGGCAATGGGCTGCATATTCTTTGCCATAATTCAAACTCCTCCTTGCATCAGACACGACGCCGCTTCGGGGGGCGGCAGCCGTTGTGGGGAATGGGGGTGACGTCCTTGATCATGGTGACCTCCAGGCCGGCAGCCTGCAGGGCACGGATCGCGGCCTCACGGCCCTGGCCGGGTCCCTTGACAAAGACCTCGACCGTCTTCAGGCCGTGCTCCATCGCGGCCTTCGCCGCGGTCTCCGCAGCCATCTGAGCCGCGAACGGAGTGCTCTTTCTCGAACCGCGGAAGCCGAGGCCACCGGTGCTGGACCAGGAAATCGCATTGCCCTGCACATCGGTGATGGTCACAATGGTGTTGTTGAACGTGCTCTGAATGTGTGCCTGTCCGCGGTCGATATTTTTGCGTTCGCGCTTCCGGCGCACTGCAGTCTTCTTTGCAGCTGCTTTCGTTGCCATAACCTATACCTCCTTGGTTACTTCTTCTTGTTAGCGACCGTGCGCTTCGGGCCCTTGCGGGTACGGGCGTTGGTCTTGCTGCGCTGGCCGCGGACAGGCAGACCCTTGCGATGACGGATGCCACGATAGCAGCCGATCTCGGTCAGACGCTTGATATCCAGCGCAACATTGCGGCGAAGGTCGCCCTCGACGGTCATGTTCTTGTCGATATAGTCACGGATCAGGTTCTCCTCATCCGGGGTGAGATCCTTCACACGGGTATCGGGATTGATCCCGGTGGCCTCGAGAATCTCCTTGGCCGCGCTGCGGCCAATGCCGTAGATATAGGTCAGGCCGATCTCGACTCGCTTCTCTCTGGGCAGGTCAACTCCGGCAATACGTGCCATAATTCCCTTGCACCTCCTATTCTTTTCTTGCGTCTTAGCCCTGACGCTGTTTGTGTTTCGGATTCGAGCAGATCACCATGACGCGACCCTTGCGCTTGATGACCTTGCATTTTTCGCACATAGGCTTAACGGAAGGCTTTACCTTCATTGTAATACCTCCTTAAACTCGCTCTTATTTCGAGCGCCAAGTGATGCGGCCCTTGGACAGATCATAGGGCGACATCTCCAATGTTACCTTATCGCCGGGCAAAATCCGGATGAAGTTCATCCGCAGCTTGCCGGAGATATGAGCCAATAAGCGGTGACCGTTGGCAAGTTCCACCAGAAACATTGCGTTCGGCAAGGCCTCTACCACAGTCCCCTCGACCTCGATGACATCATCTTTGGACAAAGTGTTTTCCCCCTTAAATCCCCTGCGCCGCCGGGAAAGCCGCGGCGATCGCAGCGCTGAGCAGTTTGTCGGACCCGAGCTGTTCCTCGCCGATCACCCTGCGGGTGGGCGCGAGGTGCGCGGGGTTCTTTGCCTTGGGCGCCGAGAGCGGTCTGCGGCGGCCATCGGCCACCAATATCCGGTTGCCCGCATCAGCGACAACCGCGAGATACAGACCCTTGTCTCTGCCCGCTGTGGAACGGACGATCCGGCCCCGTTCAAAGTCCATACCGTTCCTCCTATTCCGGATCGGTCAGAATGACCGGTCCGTTGGCGGTGATTACAATGGACTTTTCATAATGGGCGCTCAGAGATCCGTCCTTTGTCTTGACCGTCCAGCCGTCCGGCAGCTGCCGGATGGCCACACCACCGGCGTTGACCATCGGTTCGATGGCCAGCGTCATGCCGGGCACCAACCGGGCGCCGCGGCCGGGGTGGCCGTAGTTCGGGACCTCGGGATCCTCGTGCAGCTCTCTGCCGAGACCGTGCCCGACATACTCCCGCACAACCGAGAACCCGTTTGCCTCCACATACTGCTGGATCGCGTGGGAGATATCCCCGATCCGGTTGCCGACCACCGCGACCTTGAGTCCCTCATAGAAACTCTGCCGGGTGACCTCGATCAGCCGCAGCGCCTCGGGAGAGGCGGTGCCGGCCACGAAGGTCCCTGCGTTGTCGCCGTGCCAGCCCTTGTAGAGCGCGCCGGTGTCGATGCTCACGATATCCCCTTCATGAACCACCTCTGCGGTGGAGGGGATGCCATGGATCACCGTGTCGTTAACCGAGATGCAGGCCGAGGCCGGAAAGCCATACAGGCCCAGAAAATTCGGCTGCGCGCCCTGACTGATGATATAGTCGTGGATCACCTTGTTGATGTGAGCGGTGGTGACGCCGGGGCGAACCGCCTCTCCGCCGAGCTGCAGCGCCCGGGCGGAGATCCGGCCGGCCTGCCGCATCAGCGCGATCTCCTTAGAATTCTTGAGTGAGATCAACTTTTACGCCTCCAGTGCCTTGAAGACAAGAGCGGTTGTATCCGCTACCTGCTCCTGGCCTTCCACGACAACCAGCTTACCGCGGGCCGCGTAGAAGTCCTTCAGGGGTTCCGTCTGCTCGTGGTAAACCGCGAGCCTCTCAAGCACGGTGGAGGGTTCATCGTCCTTGCGGACAATCAGCTCGCCGCCGCAGCGGTCGCACTTGGTGGGATCCGCCGAGGGTTTGTAGACAGTGTGATAACTCGCGCCACAGGAAGCGCAGACCCGGCGTCCCGAAAGCCGCTTGACGATCTCATCGTCCGGCACCTCAATGTCGACAACCTTGTCGATCTCGATGCCGGCCTTCTCGATCGCCTCAGCCTGAACAACGGTGCGGGGCACCCCGTCCAGGATAAAGCCGCGGGCACAATCGGGCTCTGCGAGCCGCTCCTTGATGATGCTGATGATGACCTCATCCGGCACCAGCTTACCGCTGTCGATGAAGGCCTTGGCCTTCTTGCCCATCTCGGTGCCGTTCTTGACGGCCTTCCGCAGAATGTTGCCGGTGCTGATGGCGGGGATAGAGAGTTTCTCGCAAATGATTTCCGCCTGAGTGCCTTTGCCGGCACCGGGCGCGCCCAAAAGAATCAATCTCATGATGTCCCCTCCTGTCTTTTATTCCAAAAATCCTTTGTGATGCCGCATCAGCATATAGCTCTCAAGCTGACGGGCAGTGTCCAGCGCAACACCCACAACGATGAGCAGCGAGGTGCCGCCCAGCTGAATGTTGATGTGGGTGAGGTTGCCGACGATGATCGGAGTCAGCGCGACGATCACGAGGAAGATCGCGCCGATAAAGGTGATCTTGCCCAAAACCTTGACGATAAAATCAGTCGTGGGTTTACCGGGCCGGATGCCGGGAATCGCACCGTTGTTCTTGCGAAGATTGTTTGCGATCTCGACCGGATTGTACTGGATTGCAACATAGAAGTAGTTGAACGCGATAATCAGCAGCGCGTAGATGATGGCATACGCAAAGCGATTGTAGTTGAACCAGCCCAGGAAGGTGGACCAAAATCCGGTCCCGGTGATGTTGAAGATCGACTTGATCGTGCCGGGAATCGAGATCAGCGACGAGGCAAAGATGACCGGCAGAACGCCGCTCATATTCACCTTGATGGGGATGTGGGTGGCCTGACCGCCGTACATCTTGCGGCCGACGACCCGCTTGGCATACTGCACCGGAATCCGGCGCTCACCGCTGGTCATGATGATGACGAAGACCACGCTGGCCAGCAGCAGAACCGCAATCAGCAGCAGGAAGAGGATATAGTACCAGGGATAGGCGAGGTCGCCCTCCGCGGTGAGGTACATCACATCGCTGCCCAGCGCCATGACGGTGAGATCGCCGCCGGCCTTGATGCCGTTGATGATGCCGGTGATATAACCGTACAGGGTGGCGGGCATACTGCCCAGCCGGGAGACAATACCGGCAAAGATCAGCAGCGAGATGCCGTTGCCGATGCCGTTCTTGTCAATCTGCTCGCCCAGCCACATGATCAGCATCGAGCCGGCGGTATAAGCCAGCACGATGACCACGCCGGTGAACCAGGCCTGCCAGCCGCTGGTGTACTCCAGCGAGCCCTGCCCCTTGAGCAGGAAGTAGTAGGCGATGGAGAGCGCCAGCGCGATGCCCGCGCCGGTGTACCGGGTGATCCGGTTGATCTTGCGGCGGCCCTCTTCACCCTCCTGCGCCAGCCGCTCGAGGGGCGGAAGTGCCACAGTGAGCAGCTGGATGATGATGGAGGCGTTGATATAGGGCTGAACCGACAGGGCAAACAGGGTGGCCTGCGAGAAGGCGCCGCCGGTCAGCAGGTTGATGTAGCCCAGCATGCTGCCGGTCTCATTGACCATGCTGCCCAGCGCGCTGGGATCCAGAAACGGAACCGGCATCGCAACGCCAAGCCGGAAGATCACGATGATGATCAGGGTGTAGATCATCTTCTTGCGAAGATCCGCGATCTTCCATGCATTCCTGAGTGTCTTGAACACTTTACTTCACCTCGGCCTTTCCGCCGGCCTTCTCGATCTTCTCCTTTGCGGAGGCGGTGAAAGCAGCGGCCTCAACGGTGAGCTTACGGGTCAGCTCGCCATTGCCGAGGACCTTGACGCCGTCGTTGACCTTCTTGATCAAACCGGCCTTGAGCAGAGCGGCGGTGTCCACCACAGCGCCGTCCTCAAAGCGGTTGAGATCGCTGACCTTGACGGTGGTGTAAACGGTAGCAAAAATGTTGTTAAAGCCGCGCTTGGGCAGACGGCGCTGCAGCGGCATCTGGCCGCCCTCGAACCCGGCCTTCTTGGCGCCGGAACGCGCCTTCTGGCCCTTGTGCCCATAGCCGGCGGTCTTGCCGTTGCCGGACGCCGCGCCGCGGCCCTTGCGCTTTGCGGGCTTGCTGGCTCCGGCGGCGGGTTTCAGTTCATGGAGCATCATTGTCGTGCACCTCCTTACTTTTACGCGTTGGTGACCTCTACGAGGTGATGGATCTTGTTGATCTTGCCACGGGTAGCCGCATTGTCGGGCTGAACGGTCACATGGCCGACCCGATGCAGACCCAGCGAATAGGCGGTCGCGATCTGATCCTTCTTGCGGCCGGACAGGCTGCGGATCAGCTTGATCGAGACGGTGCCGGCAGCGGCAGCCTTCGCCGCACGCTTCTTGGCGGGCGCCTTCTTCTCGGTGGCGGCCTTCTCAGCGGTCTCCTTCGCCGGCGCCTTCTTGGCAGCAGGCTTTTTGGCCGCAGTGGTCTTCCTGGCGGCGGGCTTCTTGGCCGCAGTCTTCTTGGCAGCCGGCTTCTCAGCCTCGGCCGCGACGGTCACTTTCTCTTCAGCCATTCTGAGCGCCTCCTTAACCTAAAATCTCTTTCACGGTCTTGCCGCGAACGGCAGCGACCTGCTCGGCGGTGCGCAGGCTCTTGAGTCCGTTGCAGGTGGCGATGACCACGTTGCAGGGGTTGTTCGAGCGCACGCACTTGGTACGGATATCGCGGATGCCCGCGACCTCCAGAACCGCACGCACCGGGCCGCCGGCGATCAGGCCGGTACCGGGGGCAGCGGGACGGAGGATCACACGGCCGGCGCCGAAGATACCCAGCGTCTCGTGGGGAATGGTAGTTCCCTTCAGCGAGATGGTGAACATGTTCTTCTTGGCGTCCTCAAGGCCTTTGCGGATCGCCTCGGGAACCTCGGCGGCCTTGCCCAGACCGTAGCCGATCTTGCCCTTGCCGTCGCCGACGACGACCAGAGCGGAGAACTTCATCACGCGGCCGCCCTTGACGGTCTTGGAAACGCGGTTGATCGCGACGACCTTCTCCTGATATTCCTGATCCGCAGGATTCTGTCTTCTCTCAAATGCCACTGTTCTATCCCTCCTGCTTTACAGCTCAAGGCCGCCCTCGCGGGCGCCCTCGGCCACCGCTTTCACACGGCCGTGGTAGATATAACCGCCACGATCAAACACGACCTTCTCGATGCCCTTCGCCTTGGCGGCCTTCGCGATCGCGAGGCCAACCTTCTTGGCGGCTTCGATGTTGCTGCCGTTGCCCTCGAAATCCTTGTCCATGCTGGAGGCGGCTGCGAGGGTCACGCCGGCGACGTCGTCGATGATCTGAGCGTAGATATGCGCGTTAGAGCGGAAAACATCGAGGCGCGGACAAGAGGCTGTGCCACTGATCTTACCGCGGACGCGGCGATGGCGACGAAGACGGGCTTCGTTTTTATTCGGCTTATGAACCATCTTAATTCACTCCTTCGTTTATTTTGCGCCCTTGCCGGCCTTGCCCTCTTTGTGGGGGACAAACTCGCCGACGTAGCGGATGCCCTTGCCCTTATACGGCTCGGGCGGACGCTTCTCGCGCACCTGCGCGGCGAACTGACCGACATGCTGCTTATCGATACCGTGGATGACGATCTTGTTGGGATCGGGAACCTCTATCGTGATGTCGCCCTCCTCAGGGACGATGACCTGATGGGAAAAGCCCAGGTTCATGACCAGGTCCTTGCCCTGCTTTGCGGCACGATAGCCGACACCGCGGATCTCCAGCTCCTTGGTGAAGCCCTTGGAGACACCCTCGACCATGTTGCTGATCAGGGTCCGGGTCAGACCGTGCAGAGAGCGAGCTTCTTTTTCATCGTTGGGACGGGTCACGATGACCTCTTCACCCTGCTTCTCGATCTTGATCATCGGGTGAAAGGTGGAATTCAGCGTGCCCTTGGGGCCCTTGACGGTGACATCGCTGCCATTGATGGTGACCTCGACGCCAGCGGGAATGACGATGGGTTTTCTTCCAATTCTCGACATTGTCTTTGCACCCCCTTACCAGATAAAGGCGAGGACTTCGCCGCCGCAGTTCGCTTCGCGGGCGGCCTTGTCGGTCATGACGCCTTTGGATGTGGAAATGATCGCAGTGCCAAGGCCCTTCATGACCTTGGGCAGCTCCTCACAACTCTTGTAGATACGCAGGCCGGGCTTGGAGACCCGACGCAGTCCGGTGATAGCCGGGGTGTTGCCGTCGACATACTTCAGGGTGATGGTGATGGTGCCCTGCTTGTCATCTTCTTTCACCTGCATGCCCTTGATGTAGCCCTCGTCCAACAGGATCTGGCAGATCGCCTTTTTCATGTTGGAAGCAGGTACGTCCACCGTGGCGTGCTTTGCAGTGCTGGCATTCCGAATACGGGTGAGCAGATCAGCGATGGGATCGGTGATATGCATGCCATATACCTCCTTTATCGTAGAGTTTTTACCAACTTGCTTTCCTTACGCCGGGAATCTCGCCCTTGTAGGCCAGCTCCCTAAAGCAGATACGGCAGACGCCGTACTTGCGCAGATACGCGTGAGGGCGGCCGCAGATCTTGCAGCGGTTGTAGCCACGGGTCGAGAACTTGGGTGCCCGGCTCTGGCGAACCTTCATGGATGTTTTAGCCATTGGTTTCCCTCCCTTAGTTTGCGAACGGAGCGCCGAGGGCACGAATGAGTTCCTTGGCCTCCTCGTCGGTCTTTGCGGTGGTGACGAAAACGATGTCCATACCGCGGATCGCATCGATCTTGTCGTAGTCGATCTCGGGGAAGATCAGCTGCTCCTTGATGCCCAGCGAGTAGTTGCCACGACCGTCGAACGAGTCGCCGCTGATGCCGCGGAAGTCACGCACACGGGGGAGCGCCACGCTGAACAGCCGATCGACAAACTCGTACATCTTGTCGCCACGCAGGGTGACCTTCGCGCCGATGGGCATGCCCTCGCGCAGCTTGAAGTTTGCAACCGACTTCTTGGCCTTGCAGACCACCGGATGCTGACCGGTGATGGCGGCCAGATCCGACAGGATCGCGTCCATGATCTTCGGGTTGTCGCGCGCCTCGCCGCAGCCGCAGTTGATCACGACCTTGTCGAGCTTGGGGATCTGCATCACGCTCTTGTAGCCAAACTTGCTCATCAGGGCGGGAGCGATCTCGCTGGCGTATTTCTCTTTCAGTCTTGCCATCTGTCAACTTCCTCCCTTAAAACTCCGCGCCGCACTTTTTGCAGACGCGCACTTTTTTGCCGTTGTTCACGATATGGCCCACACGGGTGGCCTTGCCGCACTTGGGGCAGACCGGCATGACCTTGGAAGCATACAGAGCAGCCTCCGCCTTCACGATGCCGCCCTGCTCGCCCTCACGGCGGGGCTTGACGTGCTTGGTGACCATGTTGAGGCCCTCGACGATGACCTTGCCCTCCTTGGGGCTGACCTGCAATACCTTGCCGGACTTACCAGCGTCTCTGCCGCTGATGATCATGACGGTATCGCCGGTCTTAACATGAACTTTACTCATTTTAAAACCTCCTTACAGCGATTCCGGGGCAAGGCTCAGGATCTTCAGGTAACCGGCGTCGCGCAGCTCGCGGGCGACCGGTCCAAAGATACGGGTGCCTCTCGGGTTTTTATCATCACGGATGATGACGGCCGCATTCTCATCAAAACGGATATAGGAACCGTCATCGCGGCGCAGGCCCTTCTTGCTGCGGACGATTACGGCCTTGACGACCTCGCCCTTCTTGACCATGCCGCCGCCGGGGGTGGTCTTCTTGACAGAAGCCACGATCACATCGCCGATATTAGCATATCTCTTGCGGGAACCGCCCAGCACACGAATGCACATAAGCTCTTTCGCACCGGTGTTGTCGGCCACTTTGAGATAGGTTTGCATCTGTACCACAGTTGCGTCCTCCTTTCAAAGCTTTCGTTATTTCGCCTTTTCTACGATCTCGACCAGTCTCCAGCGCTTGTCCTTGGACAGCGGACGGGTCTCCATGATCTTGACGCGATCGCCGATCTTGGCCTCGTTCTTCTCGTCGTGAGCCTTGAACTTGACGGTGCGCTTGATGATCTTCTTGTAGAGAGGGTGGCTGACGTTGTCCACGATCGCCACAACGATGGTTTTGTCCATCTTGTCGGACACAACGGTGCCCACGCGGGTCTTGCGTAAATTGCGTTCCATTCTCTAATCCTCCCTCTCTTATTCAGCCTTGACGAGCATCCGCTGGGCGGTCTTCACCCGAGCGATGTCCCGCTTGACAGCTTTGATTCTGAGCGGGTTGTCGAGTTGGTTGATGGCGTGCTGAAAGCGGAGGTTGAAGAGCTCTTCCTTCAGCTCAGCGAGCTTCTTATCCAGCTCAGCCGCACTCATCTTGGTGAGTTCGTTCGCTTTCATTATTCGGCAACCTCCTCTTCTTCTCTCTTCACAAACTTGCACTTGATCGGCAGCTTGTGAGCGGCCAGACGCATGGCCTCGCGGGCGTTCTCCTCGGACACGCCGTCGATCTCAAACAGGACCCGGCCCGGCTTGACAACAGCCACCCAGTACTCGGGGCTGCCCTTACCGGAACCCATGCGGGTCTCGGCCGGCTTCTCGGTAACCGGCTTATCCGGGAAGATCTTGATCCAGACCTGACCGCCACGCTTGATGTAGCGGGTCAGGGCGATACGGGCGGCCTCGATCTGGTTGGAGGTGATCCATGCCGGCTCGAGCGCCTGCAGGCCATACTGGCCCTGATTGACCTTGTTGCCGCGCATTGCTTTGCCCTTCAGACGGCCGCGCTGCTGACGGCGGTATTTGACACGCTTCGGTAAAAGCATTACTTGCTGCCTCCTTCTTTACGAGGTTTCGCGCCCTTGAGCACCTCACCCTTGTAGATCCAGACCTTGACGCCGATCTTGCCGTAGGTGGTGTTCGCCTCGGCGAAACCATAGTCGATATCGGCACGCAGGGTCTGCAGGGGGATGGTGCCCTCGTGATAGTGCTCGGTGCGGGCGATGTCCGCGCCGGCCAGACGGCCGCCAACGGTGATCTTGATTCCCTTGGCGCCCATCCGCATGGTGCGGCTGATGCTCTGCTTCATCGCACGCCGGAAGGCGATGCGGCGCTCGAGCTGGGATGCGACGTTCTCGGCAACCAGCTGAGCATTCAGATCGGGGGTGCGGACCTCGACGATGTTGACGACGACCGGCTTGCCGATCATCTTCTCGATCTGGGCACGCAGCTTGTCGATCTCGCTGCCGCCGCGGCCGATGACCTTGCCGGGCTTAGCGCAGTGGATGTTCACGCGAACCTTCTGAGCGTCGCGCTCGATCTCAATCTTGGGGACACCGGCAGCATACAGCTGCTTTTTGAGCACGGTGCGGATCTTGTGATCCTCAACGAGGGTGTCGCCGAATTCTTTCTTGCCGGTGAACCAGCGGCTGTCCCAGTCCTTGATGACGCCGACGCGGAACCCGTGCGGATTGACTTTCTGACCCATTCTCAGTTACCCTCCTTACCCTTCCATCTCTTTGAGAACCACGGTGATGTGGCTGGTTCTCTTCAGGATTCTGTACGCGCGGCCCTGTGCGCGGGGCATGACCCGCTTGAGGGTCGGGCCGGGGGTAACATAGCACTCGGCCACATACAGGTTGTTCTTATCCATGTTGAAATTGTTCTCCGCATTCGCCGCGGCAGATTTCACCAGCTTGTAAAGGAGCTCAGAAGCTGCCTTCGGGGTGTACTGCAGAATGGCGAGCGCCTTGTCCAGCGGCTGGTTGCGGATCAGGTCCAGCACGATCGAGACTTTGCGCGGCGCAATGCGGGCATAGCTCAGTTTTGCCCTAGCTTCCATCTTGTGATCCTCCTCTTACTTCGTAGTCTTCGCGCCCGCATGGCCCTTGAAGGTGCGGGTGGGGGCGAACTCGCCCAGCTTGTGGCCGACCATATCCTCGGTCACATAGACGGGCACATGCTTGCGGCCGTCATGCACCGCGAAGGTGTGGCCGACGAACTGCGGGAAGATCGTAGAGGAGCGGCTCCAGGTCTTGAGGACCCGCTTCTCACCGGAAGCGTTCATCTCTTCGACACGCTTGAGCAGCGCGGGCTGTACGAAAGGTCCCTTTTTAACACTTCTACCCATGTTGCACTCTCCTCTCTTTTAACCGTTGGCACGCTTGACAATGAACTTGTCAGAACGGTTGTGATGTTTGCGGGTCTTGTAACCCAGAGCGGGCTTGCCCCACGGAGTGACAGGGCCGGGACGACCAACAGGGCTCTTGCCCTCGCCGCCGCCGTGCGGGTGATCGCAGGGGTTCATGACGCTGCCGCGGACGGTCGGACGCCAGCCCATGTGACGCTTGCGGCCGGCCTTGCCGAGATTGACGTTCTCGTGGTCGATGTTGCCGACCTGGCCGACGGTCGCCACGCAGTTGAGCGGGACGTTGCGCATCTCACCGGAGGGCAGACGAACCAGCGCGTAGCCGTTCTCCTTCGCCATCAGCTGCGCCATGTTGCCGGCCGAACGGACCAGCTGGGCACCCTTGCCGGGATACAGCTCGATGTTGTGGATGACGGTACCGACCGGGATGGCCGAGAAGGGCAGGCAGTTGCCCGGCTTGATGTCGGCGTTGGGGCCGTTCATGATGACGTCGCCAACCTTCATCCCCTCGGGGGCGATGATGTAGCTCTTGACGCCGTCCTCATACTCGATGAGGGCGATGTGGGCCGAGCGGTTGGGATCGTACTCAAGGGTCTTGACGGTGGCGGGGACATCCAGCTTGTTGCGCTTGAAGTCCACGACACGGTACTTGGTGCGGTTGCCGCCGCCGTGATGACGGACGGTGATCCGGCCGGTGTTGTTGCGGCCGCTGTGGTGCTTCATCGGCTCGAGCAGGCTCCGCTCAGGCGCGACGTTGGAAAGAACCGAGTAATCGGTGACCGTCATGCCGCGGCGGCCCGGAGTCGTCGGTTTAAACTTTTTAATGGCCATGGTTATCTCTCTTTCTTATGAAATTTTTATCGGAGTCATATCTCCATAGCTGACCCCTCTCGGGATCGAGAGTCACACCAGATTACATCATGCTGTCGAAGAACGCGATGGTCTTCGAATCCGGCTTGAGGGTGACGATCGCCTTCTTGGAGGCGGCGGTGTAGCCGGCGTGCATGCCCTGACGGCGATAGCGGCCGCGGACATTGATGGTGTTGACCTTGGCGACCTTCACGCCGAACAGCTCCTCGCAGGCCCGGGCGATGTCGACCTTGGTGGCGCTGACGGCCACCTTAAAGGTGTACTTCTTGTTCTGCATCCCCGCCATGGAATTCTCGGTGATGACCGGGGCAAGGATGATATCCTGTGCTGCAACCTTCATTACGCAAATACCTCCTCAAGCTTTTTCGCGGCATCTACGCTGATGACAAACTTGCCAGCATTCAGAATATCGTAGACATTCAGGGTGGTGGCAAGGGTGGTCTTGACGCCGGGGATGTTCGCGGCGCTCTTGACGACCTTCTTGTCGACCTCGGGCGCGACGAGCAGGCTCTTGCCGGTGGCGCCGACCGCGTTGAGCATGCCGACCATCGTCTTGGTCTTGAACTCGGGGCAATCGAACTTCTCCACCACGATCACGTCGCCGCTGGCCGCCTTGGCGGACAGAGCGCTGAACAGAGCGAGCCGCTTGACCTTCTTGTTCAGGGTGTAGCTGTAATCACGGGGCTTGGGGCCCAGCGCGATGCCGCCGTGGGTCCACTGCGGTGCCCGGATGGAACCCTGACGGGCACGGCCGGTGCCCTTCTGACGCCAGGGCTTGCGGCCGCCGCCGGAAACCTCGCTGCGGGTCTTGGTGCTCTGGGTGCCCTGACGCTGATTGGCCAGGAAATTCACCACAGCCGCGTGCATGACCCGCTCGTTGGGCTGAATGCCGAAGATGGCGTCGGAAAGCTCGATCTCGGAAACCTTCTTGCCGGACATATCCAAAACATCAAATTTCGCCATTTTGCTTTCCCTCCTTTACGCCTTTACGCTGTCATGGATGGCGACCACGCTGCCCTTGGCACCGGGAACCGCACCCTTGATGGCGATCAGATTATTTTCCGCGTCGATCTTGACGACGGTCAGGTTCTGGATGGTGACCCGCTCCGCACCGAGGTGGCCAGGCAGTTTCTTGCCCTTGAACACACGGGACGGGGTGCTGGTCGAACCATTGGAACCAGCGTGCCGGGCAACCGGGCCGGTGCCGTGGCTCTCGCGCAGGCGATGGCCATTGAACCGCTTGATGGTGCCGGCGTAGCCCTTGCCCTTGCTGGTGCCGACCACGTCGATCCGGTCGCCCACCGCAAAGGTGTCGGCCTTGATGATGTCGCCGACCGAGAGGCCGGAGATGTCATCGAGCCTAAACTCGCGCAGGGTCTTCTTCGGGGCGACATCCGCCTTGTCGAAGTGGCCCTTGGCGGGTTTCGAAACCTTCTTGACCGAGACGTCGCCGTAACCGAGCTGTACAGCCTGATAGCCGTCGCTCTCGACGGTCTTCTTCTGCACCACGACGCAGGGGCCAGCCTCGATGATGGTGACCGGCACAACCTTGCCGTTCTCATCGAAGAGCTGGGTCATGCCCAACTTCTTGCCGATAATACCTTTTTGCATTTGTAATGCCTCCTAAAAGTGGTTATTGGTTGGGAGCCATCGCTCTCAACATGACCTCTCCTTCGGGTCCGCACGGACCGCTGTTTTCCTTTAATAAGGAGTTACAGCTTGATCTCGATGTCGACGCCGGCGGGGAGCTGCAGGCTGGTAAGAGCCTCGACCGTCTTGTTCGACGGCTTGAGGATGTCGATCAGACGCTTGTGGGTACGCATCTCGAACTGCTCGCGGCTGTCCTTGTCCTTGTGCACCGCGCGGAGAATGGTGACAATCTCCTTGTCGGTGGGCAGGGGGATCGGGCCGGAAACCCGGGCGCCGGTGCGGCGCGCGGTCTCCACGATCTTCTCTGCGGCAGCATCGATCAGCTGATGATCGTAGCTCTTCAAACGAATTCTGATTTTCTCCTTGACTGCCATGAAATCGCCTCCTTAAAATTTGTCCTGGCGGTTCGATGAATACGGAACACTGTTCCGGGTGTTTCACGCTTTTGCATGAAGAAAGCCGGTGAACCGCAAAGCGCAGTTCTCCCGGACAACCCACACGCAAAGTTCGTGGAAATTGGGTCCCCGAGGGGGCCATATCCCTTTGCATCCGTATTTGTTCGCCCGGTTCTTGATCGGACATACTCGGCGGAAAAACCCACGGCAAAGCGTGGCAACCTCCCGCGTCATCGCATATCGCAGCTCTGCACAGGGTGCAGAGCCCTCGCAGTCGCTTAATCATAATACAATAAAACCCCCTGCAATGCAAGGGGTTTTTGAAATTTTTTTAGAATTTTTTTTGAAAATTTCGTTTGGTTGCACAAATCTCAATTTTCCACATTTTCCACCGTTTCAAGCCGTCAATCCTTCAGCGCGCCCAGCCGCCGCAGCACCGTCTCGTCGGGGGTGACATAGGCGGTCTCATGCTTTTCGAACAGCACCATACCCGGCTTGAGATCCCCGGTCTTGCGGATGTTCTTCACCTCGGTGTAGTCGACCGGCACCTTGGCCGACGCCCCCTGACTGGAGTGGAAGACCGCCAGCATTGCCGCCTCGTTCTGGGTGGCCAGCGGGATCGGCTGTCCGTGGGAGAGCACCACCGTGTGGCTGCCCGGCGCGTCCTTGACATGGAACCAGAGGTCCTTGCCGCGGGCGGTGTGGAGGGTGAGCTTGTCGTTCTGGGCGTTGTTGCGGCCGACCAGAATCTCAAAGCCATCCGACGAGGTATACCGCAGAAAGTCGGCCGGCTTGCTCCGTTTCTCCTTGCGGTGGTCGTTCTTGAGATAGCCGCCCGCCTTCAGCTCGGCCCGGATCTCGGCCAGTGCCGCCTCCCCGGTCGCCTGGGAGACCTCGTACTGCACCGACGCGAGGTAGTCGATCTCCCGCTGGCCGTCGGCGAGCAGCTTTTTGAGCATCTTGGCCGCGGTCTGTTTCTTCTTGTACTCCTTAAAATACTTCTGGGCGTTTGCCGACGGGGAGAGCCGCACATCCAGCGGGATGGTGACGGTACTGCCGTCGTAGTAGTTCTCGACGGTAACCTGTTTTTCTCCTCTGTGGATCGCATAGAGATTCGCCTGCAGCAGCTCGCCCCAGACCCGCAGGTGATCCGCCTTCTCGGTCGCCGCCTGCTCCTCGAGCCGGGCAGTCTGCTTGCGCTTGGCCCGCTCGTAGAGGTTCTGCACCGTCTTGCCGAGGTTGCGGCTCTTCTGTCGCAGCCGCTCGGCCTGGTCCTTGGCCGCATAGTGCGCCTCAAGCAGCGCGCAGTAGCTCTCCCGCCGGATCAGCTGGCAGCGGGGCTGGTACTGGGTCAGTGGGGTGAAACTGTACTCTACCGGCTTGCCGGTCTCGTCCACCACCGCGGTGGGACGGCCGCCCTCCGCATACTCCCGCTGCAGCTTTTCCACCTCTTCTGCCAGCGCCCGCTTTTGAGGATCGGTCAACTCCTTCGCAAAGAACCGCCCCTCCCCCAGCGCCCGGAACGAGAGCTCCCGGCAGACCGAGGGGGCGATGCCGCTGGCCGACTTGAGCAGCGCGTCGGCGACCGGCGCGTCGAAGTTCTCCATCCGGCCGAGCAGCTCGGCCGGGGTCACCTCAAAAAAATCCGGTTTTCCCTGCCGGGGCGGCAGGGTGTAGGGCAGGCCCGGCAGCAGCGGACGGACGGCCGAGGCGTCGAGATCCACCCGCTTGAGGGCATCGATGATCCTTCCGTCCCCGCCGATCACCACGAGGTTCGCGTACCGACCCATCAGCTCGGCGGCGAGGGTGATCCGCACCGGGTCCCCCATCTCGTTGGTGCAGGCAAAGACGAAATAAACCAGCCGTTCCCCCCGCTCGGCCTGCACCTCCTCCAGCCGGCCGGCGGTGAGGTATTTGCGCAGCAGCATGCAGAAGGAGGGGGGAACCTGCGGATTCTCAAAGCTCTCGTTGGTGATGCCGATCCGGGACGCGCCACTGCGGGCCGAGATCAGCAGCCGGGCAGCCCCCTGCCGGCTGCGCATCATCAGCACCGCCTCATCCCGGGTGGGCTGAAAGATCTTGTCCACCCGCGCGCCGATCAGCCGGTCGTTGATCTCCCGCGCCGTCAGCGCGAGAATTGCGGCGTCAAGCGCCATGGTTCATCCCTCCTTCCGGCTGTCCAGCTGGAGCTGGATCGCCCGCTGTGCCTCATCGGCATCGATGCCGTAAAATGCAAACGGGACGGCCGGCATCCTGCCCCGCCCGGCGTATCCGCCGTAGGAGACATAGGCCATATCCAGCCCGAAGTAAAGATCGCCGCTGCCGTTGCGGTTGACCCGCTTGGTCATCGACCGGATCGCCTCAAGCGGCATCGCCCGCACCGTTCGCTGGGGATAGGCGGTGAGGATCAGCAGCCGGCGGTCGGTCGCGGCATAGAGGGTCGAGTTCAGCTGTCGGTTCTGCCGACCCGGCATCAGAAAGACCAGCCAGACGCCGATCGCCACGAAGGGCAGCCCGAAGATCGGGAAGATCATGGTCAGCGCCGGTCCCCCGGCAGAGGCGGCTGTCAGTGCAAACGCCTCCCAAACCAGCGAAAACGCCAGCCAGAACAGCCCGAAGATCCGGGTGATGACCGAACCGCGCACCCGAGCGCCCTGTTCCGGCGCCTGCTGCCAGATCACCGTCTCCCCGGGCACCAGCTCGGCGTCAATCAGGTCGCGGTAGGTCTCCTGCCGGCGATACTGTTCCATCTCATCCCGCATGGTATGTTCTCCTCTTTTCTCCGGTTATAAATAGGTAAAGGGGTCTCTCCCCCGCTTGCTGACCAGCACCCGCAGATCGGGGAACCGGCGGCGCAGTTTCTCGGCCAGCACCGTCATCAGCGGGAACTCGGTCGCAAAATGGCCCGCCGCGATCAGTGCCACTCCAAGCCGTCTGGCGTCCAGCGCGTCGTGATGGCTCGCCTCTCCGGTGAGCAGGCAGTCCACCCCTGCCGCCCGGGCAGCGGGCAGAAAGTCCCCGCCGGATCCACCGACCACTGCGAGGGTCTGCACCGGGCGGCCGAGATCCACCATCCGCACCCCGCCCGCACCCAGCCGGTCCCGGCAGGCGGCGGCGAGCTGCGGCACCGAAACCGGCGTCTTCAGCCGTCCGTACCGACCCATCTCGGCGAGTTTCTGCACCCCCTGAAGCCCAAACAGCGCGGCCAGAATGTCGTTGACCCCACCCTCGGCCGTGTCCATGTTGGTGTGCATACAGATGCCGCTGATGTTCTTCTTGACCATCCGGTAAGCCGGCTCGGTCCGATCGATGGATTTGAGCGGGTGAAAGATCACCGGATGATGGGAGACGATCAGCTGACAGCCGGCCATCTCGGCCTCGGTCACCGTCTCGTCGGTGATGTCCAGCGCGGTGAGCACGCTGGTGATGTTGCCCCCACAGTCGACCAGGGTGCCGACATTGTCCCAGCTCTCGGCGAGCTGCTGGGGGGCGAGTTCGTTCAGATAGGCGCGGATCTCCTCTACTCTGGGCATGCATTCCACTCCTTTTCCAGCTGCAAAATCAGATCATCGAGTTCGGCGAGGTCCTCCTCCCCGGCGCGGCGGCGTCCCTCCCGCTGGGTCTTGAGCCGCTTTGCCAGCAGCGAGAACCAGGCCCGCGCCGCCGGGCTGCGCTGACCGCGCAGCAGCCCCAGCAGGCAGAACAGGGGGTCCGGCACAAAGCTG
>DXIA01000145.1 GCA_019113125.1 Candidatus Pygmaiobacter gallistercoris
CACCCGGATGATCGAGCACGCCTATAGCTTTGATTTTATCGTCACCACCAGTGAGTTCGAGGCGCTGGTGCTCGAGTGCAGCCAGATCAAGCTGCACTCCCCCAAATACAATATTCTGCTCAAGGATGATAAGGGATACTGCTTTATCCGGGTGGGGAAGGGACCCTACCCTCGGATCACCGCCGAACTGCAGAAACAGGAGGATGGTGCCCAGTGGATCGGCCCGTATATGAGCAGCTTTGCGGTGCGGGAGATGGTTGAGACGGCGCAGGATGTCTTTCGGCTGCATCGCTGCAACAAGCAGTTCCCGCGGGATTTCGGCAAGGAGCGCCCCTGTCTCAACTACCACATCGGCAAATGTATGGCCCCCTGTACCGGCAAGATCAGCGAGGCGGAGTATGCCGAGTGTGTCGACGGAGCGGTGCGGCTGATCCGCAGCGGAAAAAATGAGATCCTGAAGATCCTCCGCCGCAGGATGGAGGAGGCCAGCGAGGCGCTTGAATTTGAGAAGGCCGCGCTGGTGCGGGACCAGATCAACGCGATCGAGAAGGTCTCTGCGGGGCAACGGGTGGTGCAGAGCACCATCAGACAGGCGGACGTCTTCAGTTTCGTCGCGGCGCATGGGGCGGTTTGCGCTGCGATGCTCGCCTTCCGTGAGGGGAGGCTGGTGGATAAAAACGAGTTCACCTTTCCGGATACCACCGATGCGGATGAGGTGCGGGAGGAATTTCTCGCCCGCTTTTACAGCGGCGGGCGGCGGATTCCCCGCCAGATTCTGCTGGACAAGCTGCCGGAATCAGCGCCGGCGCTTGAGCAGATGCTGACCGAGCAGGCGGGCCACAAGGTCGTGCTGTCGGTTCCCCAGCGAGGGGACGGGCCGCGGCTGGTCCAGATGGCGGCGCTCAATGCCTCCGAGAGCCTGACGCTGCGCAGCGGCCGGGTTTCGCGGGAGGAGCGGCTGCTGGACGAGGTGGCGAAGACCCTCGGGCTCGACAACCCGCCGGCTGTCATCGAGAGCTATGATATCTCCAACTGGGGGGAGGGGACCAGCGTCGCCGGCATGGTTGTCTTTGAGAACGGAAAGCCGAAAAAGAGCGGTTACCGGCGTTTCAAGATCAAGAGCGTCGCGGGGACCGACGACTACGCCTCGATGGCGGAGGTGCTCTGGCGGCGCGCCTATGAGTACGCGAATGAGGGCAAGGGACAGTTCGCGACCAAGCCGGATCTGATCCTGCTCGACGGCGGCAAGGGTCAGCTGTCGGCGGTGACCGCGGCACTGAAGGGAACCGCATTTGAGGATGTGCCGACCTTCGGCATGGTCAAAGATGACCGGCACCGCACCCGCGCGATCGTCTCAAAGGATGGGGAGATCGCCCTCTCGATGCACCGCTCGGTCTATACCTTTATCAGCACGATCCAGGATGAGGTGCATCGGTTTTCCATCGACTACCAGCGCCGGGCGGGAAAAAAGAAGACCTTTTCCTCCACCCTGATGCAGATCCCCGGGGTGGGGGAGGCGACCGCCAAAAAGCTGCTGCGGACAATGAAGACAATTCACGCCATCAGCGAGGCCACCCCTGCGCAGTTGATCGAAAAGGCAGGTTTGCCCACCCGGACCGCAGATGCAGTCTGGGCCTATTATCACCCGAAGGTCCCGGTTGACAACCAGCCGCAAACCGGGGATAATAATACAGTTGAACCGACCGGAGAGGGGAAGAGATGAGATGAGAGTAATTGCCGGAACCGCGCGGGGAACCCGGCTGTCGACCCTGCCGGGAACCGATGTGACCCGTCCCACCGTCGACCGGGTCAAGGAGGGGATGTTCAGCGCGCTGCAGTTCATTCTGCCCGGTGCCCGGGTGCTGGATCTCTTCGCCGGCAGCGGCCAGCTGGGAATCGAGGCGCTCTCCCGCGGCGCGGCCCACTGTGTCTTTGTGGATGAGAACCGCGGGGCGATCCAGATCGTGCGCCGCAACCTCGCCGCGGCGGGGGTGGCGGATCGCGCCGAGGTACTGCAGACCGGCGCACAAGGATATCTCGCATCCACGAGTGCGCAGTTTGATATCCTGCTGCTCGATCCGCCCTATCGCCACGACACGCTGGCACAGCTGCTGCCGGCGCTCGCGCGGGTGACCGCGCCGGGCGGGGTGATCCTCTGTGAAAGCGAGCGAGAGGCGGTGCTGCCGGAGCAGGTGGCGGGTCTGCGGAGAAAAAAGCAGTACCGGTACGGTACCGTGCTGGTCAGCCGGTATGAGAAAGACGAGCTGGAAGGGGAACCTGAATTATGACGATCGCGATCTGTCCGGGCAGTTTTGACCCGGTGACCAAAGGACATCTGGATATCATCAAGCGCAGTGCGGAGATCTTTGAAAAGGTGATCGTGCTGGTGCTGATCAATCCGGCCAAGACTCCGACCTTTACGGTGGAGGAGCGGGTGGAGCTGCTGCGGCGGGCGCTGGCTGAATTGCCGCAGGAGAGCCGGGCCAAGATCGAGGTGGATTCCTCTCCGGGGCTTTTGGTGGATTATGCGAAGGAGCACTGCGCCCGGGTTGCAGTCAAGGGCCTGCGGGCGGTCACCGACTTTGAATATGAGTTTCAGCAGGCGCTGATCAACAAAAAGCTGTATCCGGAATTTGAGACGGTGTTCATAACCTGTAATTCGCATTATATGTATCTCTCTTCGACGATGGTCAAACAGATTGCCGCCGAGGGACGGGATGTGCGGGAGTTCATCCCGGCTGCGATTTATGAGGATGTCATGCACCGGGTCTATCGCCCCAGACCCTGCGGATTTTCACAAGAGCAGAAATAAGAAGGAAACGAGGTGCCGAGACATGAATGTGGATGAGTTGCTGGATTTGCTGGATGAGACGTTGGAGGAATCGACCAACCTGCCCTTTACCGGCGGCAAGCGGATGGTGGATGTCGACAAGGTGCGGGACATCATCGATGACATCCGGCTGAACTTGCCCTCCGAGATCAAGCAGGCCAAAGCGATCGTGAATGACCGCGCGGAGATTGTCGCCGGCGCGCGGCGCGAATCGGAGGGAATTATCAAAAAGGCGGAGGATCGCGCGCGGATTCTCGTCGATCAGCAGGAGATCGTGCGGCAGGCGCAGCAGAAGGCTGCGGAGCTGCTCTCGGCGGCGCAGCAGCAGTCCCGCGAGATGCGGACCACCATCACCGATTACTGCGAGAATATGCTGCGCCAGACCGAGGAGTCGCTGGCTCACAGTGCCGCCGAGGTCAAAAATGTGCGCAGCGCACTGCGGCAGAAAGCAAAAAAAGGCTGAAGCGTTTTTGCAGATTGAAGGACCGGTCACTTTACCCAAAACGGGTAAAGGTGTGGCAGGATAAGAAAACAACGGTTCTGCCGTAGACTTTTGGCGTAGAAAGCACTTAGAGCGACCCCCCAAGCCACCAAGGCTTGAGGGGCCGCTCTTCGCACTTTCTCCATCCAAAATTCTGGGGCAGAACTGCAAGGCACCGTAAAAAGGTCGATTTTGATGCGGGTGCAAGGAAAAATGTCGAAGGCACCCTTTGTGGTTGTCGAGACGTTTTGACGCCGCAGCCGCGCAAAAGCGGCCTTTTTACGGCGTTGTTTTCTTATTCTGCCACACCTAAGGGGACCGGCCTTTTTTTTCTCTGCAATATTTCACGATTCTCAAGATTAATTCTTGAACTTTTTGTTAAAATTTGATATCCTATATAACAGTTGGTTCGGAAAGTTCGCAGTACAAAAACAAATGTAGAACGGACCGAAACAAAAAGGAGGCGCGGAGTGTGGAACTTCGAGACAAAATTTGCAGCCTTGTGGATGCCAAGGCGGATTGCTTTGTGGCGTTGAATGACCGGATCTGGGCGACCCCGGAACTGGATTTCAAGGAGACAAAGAGCGCGGCGGCGTTGATTGAGGTGCTGAAAGCGGAAGGCTTTCAGGTGGAAGAAGGACTTGCCGGAATCCCAACGGCTTTTATGGGCAGCTGGGGCAGCGGCAGACCGATCATCGGCATTTTGGGCGAGTACGACGCCCTGCCCGGCCTCAGCCAGAAAGCGGGCTGTCCGGTAAAGGAGCCGGTGGAAGAGGGCGGCAACGGACATGGCTGCGGTCATTGTGCACTGGGCAGCGGATCGCTGGCAGCTGCGGTTGCGGTCAAGGATTACATGAAGGAGACCGGAATGACCGGCACCATCCGGTTCTACGGCTGCCCGGCTGAGGAACACGGCTGTGGCAAAACCTTTATGACCCGGGAAGGTGTGTTCGATGAACTGGACGCCGCGCTGACCTGGCATCCCGGGGACAGCAACAGCGTGTGGGGAATCTCCTCGCTGGCCAACCGGCACATTCATTTTCACTTCAAGGGCAAGACGGCACACGCGGCTGCGGCTCCGCAGCTGGGACGCAGCGCACTGGATGCCTGCGAGCTGATGAATGTCGGGGTCAACTATCTGCGGGAGCATATCATTCCCGAGGCGCGGATTCACTACGCCTATCTTGATGTGGGCGGCGACGCGCCGAACGTGGTGCAGGGCACCGCAACGACCTATTACATGATCCGCGCACCGAAGATCAAGCAGGTGCTCGAACTCTGTGAACGGGTATACGACATCGCCCGCGGCGCGGCGCTGATGACCGGCACCGAGGTCAGCTGGGAGATCAAGCAGGGCCTGTGCGACTATATTCCGAACCGCGCTCTCAGCGAGCTTGCGGCGGAATGCATGGCAGAGGTTGGTGCACCGGCGTTTGATGAGGCGGATTATGAGCTTGCCCGCAAATTCCGCGCAACGCTCTCCGAGCGGGAGCAGGCCGCTCCTGCCGCTCTGGTCAAGGCCTTTGGCGCGCAGGAGGCGCAGGAGATCACCGAGGGTGGTCTGTGCAATGTGGTGCTGCCCTACATCCATATGCCCGAGATCGCAATGCCGGGTTCCACCGATGTGGGCGATGTGAGCTATGCGGTACCCACCGCCCAGATGGGGATGGCCACCGCCGCAATCGGAACCGGCGCACATACCTGGCAGATGACCGCGCAGGTCGGCAGCAGCATCGGGCACAAGGGAATGCTCGCAGTCGGCAAGGCGCTGGCACTGACCGCGGTGCGGATGTTCCAGGATCCTTCGGTCATCGAGCGGGCGAAGGAAGAGCACAAGCAGAATGCACCGGAGGGGTATCTGTGTCCGATCCCCGACGATGTCAAGCCGAGCCTGTGAGCGACAGGACACGGCACCGTCAGGAAATGTAAGGAGGAAATGTAACCATGAAGTTTTTGGAGATTATGAACAGTTCGCTGCTGTTCATCCTGGTCGAGCTGGGCATTGCCTATGTCCTGCTGTTCTGCGGCGTTACCCTTTTCCGTTCCTATCGCCACGGCGTGGAAATCGGGCTGTCCAAGCAGCAGCTGCGCACCGCGATTACCTCTTCGGCGATTTATTCCATCGTTCCGTCTCTCTCGATTGTGGTCGGTCTGGTCAGCCTTTCCACCGCAATCGGCATCCCCTGGGCACAGTTCCGCCTCTCGGTTGTCGGTGCGGTCACCTATGAGCTGATGGCTGCCGAGATGGCCGCCACCGGCGCCGGCTACACCTCGATGGCCGAGCTGGCCGCCTCCGCGGAGGGCGCTTCGCTGGCCGGTACCGTTATGTTTGTTATGAGCATCGGTATCCTCGCCGGCTGCATTGCGCTGCTCCTCTTCGGTCCCAAGATCATCGAGGGCGTCTCCGGCCTGCGCTCCAAGCACGGCGAGTGGGGCGCACTGATGACCGGCGTTCTCTCGATGGCCATCATCGAGGCTTTCCTGCCGATGCAGCTGGTCAAGGGCCCTGTCTTTATCGCGGTTGTTGCGACCTCGATCATCGTCACCCTGCTGCAGGTCCTGCTGGTCAAGGTGACCGGTTGGAAATGGTGGAACAACTTTGTCATGGCGGTCACGCTGCTGGTCGGCATGGGCTCCTCGCTGCTCTGGCTGCAGCTGCTGGGCTGAGATTGCGCTTAGGGAAAGGAAGATACGATCATGGATAAAAAGTATGAAAAAAGCATTCACATTGTAGGCCGTCTGGGCCTTCTGATCGGCATTCTCTTTATGCTGGGCATTCCGGCCGTGATCTGCGCGGTATTTGATGTCTGGCCCTCCTCGGTTACCGAGGTTCTCACCGTCGGCGGCAGCCTGCTGCTGGTGTTTCTGCCCACCGCGCTGGCGGAGGTCGTCAGCTATACTCCGGTGCTCGGCTCGTCGGCGTACATCACCTTCCTGACCGGCAACGTGCTGAACCTCAAGCTGCCCTGTGTCATCAACTCGCATTCGCTGACCGGGACCACTCAGGGCACGGACGAGGGCGACACCATCGCTTCGATCAGCGTTGCCGCCTCCACCATCACCACCACCGTCATCATCATCCTCGGTGTGCTGCTGCTGGTTCCGCTGGAGCCGATCCTGACCAGCCCGGTTGTCTCGACCGCTGCAGGTTATCTGCTGCCCTCGCTGTTCGGCGGCATGGTGCTCAGCTTTGCCAATGAGAACTGCGGCGAGTACGTTGCCAAGGGCAAGAACCTCGTCATGATTCTGCCGATCATCCTCGTCTTTGTTGTCAACGCGATCTATCCGCTGAGCGGCAAGGAGGGCTTTGCGGTTCTCGGCTGCATGGTGCTCAACGTGCTGATCGCCTGGGTCCTGTACAAGAAGGGCATCATCAAGATGATCCCGAAGGCAAAGGCGGAGAAGAAGGACGAGACCGTCGAGTAATCTGTCAAAATAAAAAGAAGACCGGGTAAAGTCCGGTCTTCTTTTTTGGATTTTTTTAGAAATGCAGCCGCATGTGGAGCGCGCGGGTCAAAAGAATTGCCGCGGCCGCCTTGCACAGATCCGGAATGAGGAACGGAACGACGCAGAGCATCAGGCTCTCGACCAGCCCTCGACCGGTGATCAGGATAAACCATCCGGTTCCGAGCAGATAGCAGAGCAGAAGTCCGGATAACATGGCGGGCAAAACCCACCGCAGCTTTCCGCCGCGGTGAACCCCAAGAGAGGTGAGAAACGCGATAAAAAGATACCCGGCAAGGTAGCCTCCGGTCGGGCCGAAAAAGGCGGCGGGACCGCCGGAAAAACCGGCAAAAACCGGAAGACCGACGAGTCCCATCAACAGATAGACCGCAATCGATCCCAGCGCCCAGCCCGGCGTCAAAAGACAACCGGTGAGATAGGCGCCCAGCACGGCAAGATTGAAGGGAACGGGGCCGATCGGCAGAATGATCTGGGATAAAACAGCGGTTATGGCCGCCAGAATTGCCGCGCCGACCATCGAACGCGTCTTCAGATTACCTTGTTCCATTGAAAAGCCTCCCTGAACAAATTTCATTGCACAATCGAAATCTCGCCGCCCGATAATCTGCGACGTTCTCCGGACAACAATTCGATTTCCAACCGGCCGACGTCGTCTATTTCACGCACGAGGGCGGGATAAGAAACACCGGATAGAGGAAAAACACGGATTGTCATGCCGGGCTGCAGCAGATTTGCCGCGCGGTATTCCGGTAGAAAGTCCGCATCGGGCAGCGCATCGACCAGCTGTTTGAAGATGAGGGCAATGGAAGTTGCAAGCTCCGCCCGGCTGACCGGGGCGGCCCCTTCGAAAATCGCGCCTGCATCGGATAACCCGGCGGGAAATGAATTCGCGGGAGCGGTCAAATTTAGCCCAAACCCCGCAACGAGATATTCCAGCCCGCCGTCCTCAAGACTAAAGACCGATTCGGTCAGAATGCCGCCGACCTTTTTTTCTCCGACCATCAGATCATTGACCCAGCGGATGGTGATGTCCACGCCATACCTTTGCAGGGCGCGCAGAACCGCCACCGCGGCTGCGGTGGTCACGAGCGAAACCTCGACAGAGGAGAGCGCAGGCCGCAGCAGAACGCTGAAGTACAGCCCGCTGTGCGCGGGGGAGAAGTAGCAGCGCCCCCGCCGCCCTCTGCCGGCCGTCTGCTCCGCTGCGGCGATCAACAGCGGACCCGGATTTCCCGCCGCGGCAGCGGCCCGCGCACGGTCGTTGGTGGAGGAAATCGAGGGCCAGACCTCTGCCTGCCATATCGGTTCAAGCAGGGAACGAAACTCTTCTACGGTAAACAGTTCTCCTCCCTCCGCCATCCGATAACCCCTTCGGGGTGCGGATTCCAACAGTAGTCCCTCACTGCGCAGCTCTTTGGCGGCCTTCCAGACAGCGCTGCGGCTGATGCCGAGCAGCTTTGCAAGGGACTCACCGCTCTGCCATTGGCCGGGCGCTGCCCGCAATGCATTGAGAAATGCCTGCTTTGTGGAATCTACCATCTTTTTCCCTCCCGTTTTAACTAAATTGTATAAAAAAAGCCGCATATTGTCAACTTAAAAATTTTTAATAGTTGACAATATGCGGCCTTTTTGTTGTGTGTCAGGGAAGAGCGGGAGAGGGCGGCGCAATGCCGAACAGCGCGCAGCCATTCGACATGGTCTGGCTGAGCAGCGCCTCCGAGGGGATCCCGCGCAGCGCGGCGAGCGTTTCGGCGACAAAGCAGAGCAGCCCGGAATCATTCCGCCTGCCGCGATAAGGAACCGGTGCCATATAGGGGGCGTCGGTTTCGATCAGCAGTTTGTCCTCCGGAACGGCAGCGGCTGCCTCGAGCACCTTGCGGGCGTTCTTGAAGGTGGTGACCCCGCCAAATCCGATATAGAGCCCCTGCTTGGTCAGCCAGCGAACATCCTCCGCGCTGCCGGAGTAGCAGTGCACCACCCCTTTGGGACGGTAGCGGCGCAGCAGTGCATAGGTGTCGGCATGTGCCTCGCGATCGTGGATGACGATCGGCAGATCGAGCTCCAGCGAGAGACGGATCTCGGCCTCAAACAGCGCAAGCTGCTCCTCTTTCGGAATCGGCCAGTGGTAGTCAAGACCGCATTCTCCGACGGCGACCACCTTTGGGTTTTCATAGAGCGGGAGGATTGCGTCCATCTCGGCCCGCCAGTTCCCGGCGAATTTTGTTCGGGTGGAGGCGGTTTCCTCGATTAAGCTCTCGGGATGGATGCCGGCGGCGGTGTAGAGAAAGGGGAACCGCGCACCGAGCGCGAGGCTGGCAAGGCTGGAGTCAAGATCGGTGCCGCAGTCCAGCACCAGCCCCACCCCCCGTGCGGGCAGACCGGCGAGCAGTGTGTCCCGGTCCGCGTCAAAGGCGGGGTCGGTGTAATGGGCATGGGTGTCAAAGATCGGCATACAGGGTTACTCCTTTCTGCGAACCGTCCGGTTGACCAGATAGACCCCGCCGCAGACCAGCAGCAGCGAGAGGAGATACCGCGGCTGGAATGAATCTTCGTTGAGGATTAAGATCGAGAGAAAGGTGCCGAAAACGGGGGAGAGGGAGTTGAAGATGCAGACCTTGCCCGCATCATTGTACTTGAGCAGGGTGGTCCAGATCGAGAAGGCAACCGCGGAGAGCAGGAACAGGTAGCAGAGCACCGCAATCGCCTGTCCGCTGACCTGCGGGATGCTGCCGCCGCCGGCGAGCCCTACGATGAGCAACAGCGCGCCGCCGAGGGTGAGGCCCCAGCCGGTCAGCACCATCGGGGGGATCTCCTGGGTGAACCGGCGGGCGAGCAGCGAGCTCGCGGCATTGGAGGCGGCGGAGAGCAGCAGAAAGCCCTCGCCGGTCAGGGTGAACTCCAGCTGCCCGCCCATCGAGGCGACAATGATGCCGGCAAGCCCCAGCACACAGCCGAGTCCCTTGAGGCCGGTCAGACGGTCCTGCGGGTAAAACAGCGGCGCGGCCAGCACCACAAAGAAGGCGGCGGTGGAGGACATGATGCTGCCCAGTGTGCCGGTGGAGTGGGAGAGACCAATGTAGTAGAAGAGATACTGCAGGCTGGCCTGGGTCAGGCCGGAGAGCAGCACCTTGCCCCACTGGCTGCGCCGGAAGGTCAGCGGTTTGCGGGTGGCGGCGCTGCCCAGCAGCAGCACCGTGATGCCGGCCAGCGTGAACCGGATTCCCGCGAAGAGCAGTTTGGTAAAGACCGATGCGTCCTCGGTGATGCCGAAGGCGGCGTAGCTCACCTTGGTCATCGGGACGGCGCTGCTCCAGAGCAGGATGCAGAAGAGGGAGAGCAGAACCATGCCGATCCGGCTGGAAAAAATCTTTTTTTGACGGGATTCAGTCAATGAAAACACACCTCATTTTAAGCAGAAAAAAGCTGCCGCAGCAGCTTTTTTGAAAATCAGAATCAGTGAATTCGGCTGCCGGCCTTGACACTGTCGGGGAAGAAGGCCACCGAGGCGCTGCCGTCGGCGGAATCCGCCGCGAGAATCATGCCCTCGGACAGATACTTGCCGTTCATCATCGGCCGCGCAGCGAGGTTGACCACAATGCCGACCTTCTTGCCGATCAGATCCTCCGGCGCATACCACTTGGCGATACCGGAGAGGATGGTCCGCTCCCGCTCGCCGTCAAAGACGGTCATCTTGAGCAGCTTTCTCGACTCCTTCATCCGCTCGCAGCTGCGCACCTGGGCCACCCGCATCTCGACCTTGCAGAACCCCTCAAAGTCGATCTCCTCCTCATGCTCGAGCGGCTCAGATGCGGCCTCCTCAGCCGCAGGCGCGGGGGCATTGGCGGCGGCAGCGGCGGCGAGCCGGGCCTTGTGGTCGGCCTCGAGCGCCGCGAGCTCCTTGGCAACGTCGATCCGGGGGAACAGCGGATCCCCGCCGGGGATCGCGTGACCGCCCTCCAGCGCGTCAAACTCGGACAGCGCGTCAAAGCTGCGCTGTGCCTCATTCAGCCCCAGCTGGTCGGCAATCTTCGGGCCGGTGGAGGGCAGGAAGGGGGTCAGCAGCACCGCGGCATACCGCAGCACCTCACAGAGGTTTGCCAGTACCGCGGCGAGCCGAGCCTTCTTGCTTTCGTCCTTGGCGAGCAGCCAGGGCGCGGTCTCGTCGATGTACTTGTTCGCCCGCTGAATCGGCTTGAAGATCTCCATCAGCGCCTGGGGCAGCAGCAGCTTGTCCATGCAATCGGTGACCTTGCCGGGCAGCGCGGCACACATCGCGCGCAGCTCGTCATCCAGCGGGGCGGCCTCCCGCTCGGCGGGCAGAACGCCGCCAAAGTATTTTTTGACCATCGCGGCGGTGCGGCTGAGCAGGTTGCCCAGATCGTTGGCCAGATCGGTGTTGATCCGGTTGATCAGCGACTCATTGGTAAAGACGCCGTCGTTGCCGAACGGAATCTCCCGCAGCAGGAAATACCGGATGGCATCCACCCCGTACCGGTCGCAGAGCACCACCGGGTCGACGATGTTGCCCTTGGATTTGCTCATCTTGCCGCCGTCGATCAGCACCCAGCCGTGGCCGAAGACCTTCTTGGGCAGCGGCAGATCCAGCGCCATCAGCATGGCGGGCCAGATGATGGTGTGGAACCGCAGAATCTCCTTGCCGACCATGTGGATGTCGGCCGGCCAATAGCGGTCATAGTCATGATACTCGTCGTTGCCCCAGCCCAGCGCGGTGATGTAGTTGGAGAGCGCGTCGATCCAGACATAGATGGTGTGCTTGGGATCAAAGTCCACCGGAATGCCCCACTTGACGCTGGTGCGGGAGACGCAGGTATCCTGCAGCCCCTGACCGATGAAGGCGATCATCTCGTTCTTGCGGGTCTCGGGTTGGATGAAGTCGGGATGATCGGCATAGTACTGCAGCAGCCGGTCGGAGTACTTGCTGATCTTGAAGAAGTAGGCCTCCTCCTCGGCCTCATAGACCTCGCGGCCGCAGTCGGGGCACTTGCCGTCAACCAGCTGACTGTCGGTCCAGAAGCTCTCGCAGGGCTTGCAGTAATGTCCCTTGTAAACGCCCTTGTAGATGTCTCCCTTGTCGTACAGCTTGCGGAAGATCTTCTGCACCGAGGCGACATGGTAATCGTCGGTGGTA
>DXIA01000146.1 GCA_019113125.1 Candidatus Pygmaiobacter gallistercoris
CAAAACATTCAGGAACAGTTGGATTCTCTGAGAAATTCCTTCTGCTCCGGGATCATCCTGCTCGCGACCGAGATGCACGGCAGAGACTTTCTTCCATTTCGTTCTCTTCAGGTACCCGTTGTGGTTCTTGACCGGTACTTTCCGGAATTTGACTATGACTGCGTGGTCATCAACAACATCTATGGCGCGAAACGCGCCGTGCAGCATCTGATTGAAAAGGGACATACCAAAATCGGCTATCTGCGCTCCAATGTGGAAATTCGCAATTTCCGGGAGCGGTATGAGGGATACCTGAAGGGCATTCGCCTTTTGGATCGGTCTCAATCGGAGCGTCCCTTCATCGTTCCAGTTTCCCCCGTCGCAGAGGAAGCCGCCCGGGATATGGACCTTTATCTCTCACAAAATCCGCAGCTTCCAACCGCTTTCTTTGCCGACAACGACAATATCGCCTCTTCCTGTGCGATGTCCCTTCAAAAAGCAGGGTATCGCGTCCCGGAGGACATCTCGATCATCGGATTTGACGATATGCCGATCTGCAAGATGATGCGCCCCACCCTGTCCACCATGTCGGTTGCCAAAACACAGCTGGGCGCATGCGCGGTAGACTTTTTGATTCGGCGCATCAACGGCCTTTCCGACGCGGTTCTGAAACTGGAGATTAAGCCCCAGCTGATTGAGCGGGACAGTGTGCGGGACGTCCGGACTGTAAAATGAGGAGCTCTTTCTCGAAAGCGCAGCAGGAATGAGGGATTCGGTGCCAAAAAAGTAATGTTCGCACTGTTTTATGGGATTTCGCCCCCCTGCAGCACCACATCGCCATGTGGTCCTTTGCATTATTTTTCAATGGAAAAGCGCTCGGCCTGATCGACGATCAGGCCGAGCGCTTTTTGCTACAGACTTTATTCAGGGTAAAAGGGCCGGCATCATTCCTGTCGCAGCGCCTCGAGCGCCGGGATCCGCACCGCGCGGTTTGCCGGCAGAAGTCCCGAGAGCAGCCCGATCATGGTGGAAAAGAGCAGCCCCAGTGCCGCGAGCCAGGGCGGGATGACCGAGAGGTTCGCGCTGTACCCGGGCAGCGCCGTCAGGATGCTCTGCAGCACCGGGCCAAACCGGTTGAGCGCGAAGGAAATCAGATAGCTTGCCAGCAGCCCCGCCAGTCCGCCGGCAAAGCCGATCATCCCCGCCTCGATCAGAAAGAGGGCGCGGAGCCTGCCGAGGCTGCAGCCGAGCACCTTCATCACCCCGATCTCCCGGGTGCGCTCGTAGATCGCCATCGTCATGGTGTTCGCGATCGAGAGCGCCGCGACAAATAGGGAGACCGCACCGATCCCCCCGAGGGTCAGCTGGAGCATCCGCCCCTGCTGCTGCAGCTGCTCCCGCTCGCTGCCGGTCGAGGAGGTCTGGTAGCCATAGGTCTGAATCGCCGTCTCGACCGCCGCCAGATGATCGAGGTCGTCGACCTGCACCTCCAGCTCGGTATAGGTCGCCTGCTCCGCCGCGCGGATGCCGTTTGCCCGCAGATACGCCCGCTCGAGCGCCCGGAGCCGGTCGATCTCAATCAGGACCCCCTGGCTGGTGAGGTACCCCTTGCCGGTCTCCTCCCGCAGCACCCCGACCACCTCCAGCTCATACCGCAGCGACCCACCCTCCTCCTCTGCCGGGGCGGTCTCGAACCGGATCCGGTCGGTGTCGATCGCGACAAAGGGGGCGATCGGGTTGCCCGCCGCGTCGGTCTGCTCCGGCCAGCGAAACGCGTTCTCCCCCTGTCCTCGGGTATCGACAAAACTGTACCCGGTGTTTTGTCCCATCACGACCGGGATTTTTCTGCCGCCGGAATCCGCCGCATCAAGGCCGGTCCCGCTGAGCAGGGTATAACCGAGCTCTTCGATCGCCTGCGGCTCGACCCCGACCAGCTCGACGGTCGCCTGGTACCGGTCCCGGCTGCCCGCGTAGAGCTGGCCGGTCAGGTACTGTGGCCGGTAAAACGGGGTCACGGCGGTCACATGGTCGAGCGCGCCGATCTCCGCCACAAGGTTCTCATCCAGCGGCGGTGCCTCCATCTCTGCATCCCCGCGGAAGACCTGAATTCGGGTCAGGTCCCCCCACTGCGAAATCATCTCGTCAAAGCCGGCATTCATCGCGATGCCGAGCGAGACCATCACCACGATCGAGCAGCAGCCGATCGCCGTCCCAAGCAGGGTCAGCAGGGTGCGGCCGGTTCTGCGGCGCAGATTCGCAAAGCTGAGGGCAAAGAGATCAGAGAGGTTCATCTTCATCCCCCTCCGCGGCGCGCAGCAGCTCCTCCGCCCTCCTGCGCCGCACCAGCCGGACGGCGGCCACAGCGCCAATCAGCGCGGCACAGATCAACAGCCATCCCCAAAGCGGCATGCCGCTGCCGTCCTCGATGGTCTCGGGGGCGAGCTGCTCCTCCTGCGGCATACCGATCTGCAGCAGCTCGCTCGGAATCACCTCGACGGTGAATGCCTGCTCGAGGCTCTTCTCGGCCCCTGTCTCGTCCTCCCAGGTCAGGACAACCTTTCCCTCGATCACCCCGGTCTCGGACGGCTGCAGGCTGAAGTCGACGATCTGCTCGGTACCGGCGGCCAGATTGCCGAGGTACTGGTCCTGGCCGGGGTTTTTGAGGTTCTCCCCCTCGATCCGGGCCGAGAGGTTGTAGAGCGCGGCCTTCCCCTTGTTGACAAAGGTGACCGAGGCCATCCCCTCCTGCCCCTCCTGGATGGCGGTGTCGGCCTCGAGCGCGGTGATCTCAAACCGCTCGGGCTGGGTGACCGGGACAGCGAGCTGCAGGCTGCCCCCGACTGCGCTGCCGTCCTGCGCGACCCCCGAGACCGAGACGGTGATGTTGTAGCTGCCCGGCTCGGCGGCCGGCTGCGGCGTCAGCTGAAAGCTGACCT